>JAZSCY010000263.1:0-1695 GCA_045530875.1 Eubacteriales bacterium | reverse complement strand
AAGATGGGGTGTGCCTGTGGGTGCCGCGGCGTTTGCGTTGATTACAGCCATGTCCTGCCGGGTGGTCTGGGAGGTAGAAGTGTCCGGAAACGAAAAACTGGATGACGGACAGGTGATACAGATGCTCCGCGAGTACGGCTTTGGTGAAGGGACGCCGTACCGAAACGTGGATTTTGATGTACTGCAGAACGAGTTTCTTATGACCACGGATGAAATCGCCTGGATTTCTGTCAACATGACAGGGACAGTCGCTCACGTGCAGGTGCGGGAAAATCTGGGAAGCAAAGAAAACCGTCCCGGGATAAGTGGGGCATCCAATGTGGTGGCCCGGGAGGACGGACAGATCATGGAGGTCCGTGTCCGCAGTGGATCGGCGGCCGTGGGGGTCAACGACGTGGTGCGCCGGGGAGAATTATTGATCAGCGGGATCATTGCCGTGGGGGAGGACAGCATTCGGTACGAGCATGCGGAGGGATCGGTTCTGGCAAAAGTGCGGCGACAGATTTGCGTGGAAATTCCGCTTTATCGGGAGGAAAAGGTCTACACAGGGGAGGAATCCGAGAGAAAATCCTTGATTTTTTTCGGAAAAAAGGTAAAACTTTTCACAAAGAGTAGCATTGACAACCCAACTTATGATACAATAGTATCGGAGAAGTCCATTCCTTTGCCGACGGGCGGCGTTTTGCCTGTGCGAATCCGAACGGAAAGGGATCGGGCGTACCGCACAGAAAACATGCCGATCGATAAAGGGGAAGCCTATATAGCGGCTGTACGGCAGTATCATATGGAACTGTCCGCTTTACTGGAAGAAGCGGAAATCCTGTCCGCTGAGGTGGAGCATTCCTTTGACGGACAGGTGTATCGGATCACAGCGGATCTCACCTGCGTGACCGATATTGCCCGCGTGGCGGAGATCATTACATCCTGAAACGAAAAACAAAGAATAGAAGGCTATTATGACACAGAAAAAAATACTCATATCCAATTCCGAGATCACCCGATGCATTTTCGGAAGCTTTGACAAACACGCCCGCCGGCTGGAGGAAGCCTTTGGCGTGCGCATTTTCAACCGTGCCGATGAGAACGGCGCGGGGGACTGCATCGTGATCGAAGGGGATGACATGCCCGTTTCCCAGGCGGGCGATGCATTGGCCTACCTGAAAAAAGCCGCCGAGCTGGGAGATGAGTTGAGCGACCAGAGCGTGGATTACGTGATCCGCATGGTGCAGGACGGTGCCCAGAGCGAACTTTCCCAGTTGGATGACGATTGCTTTTTCGTCACCGCGCGGGGTAAGCCGGTGAAGGCGAAAACCGTGGGCCAGAAGAAGTACGTGGACGCCATAAATAAAAATACCATCGTGATCAGCACCGGCCCTGCCGGTACGGGTAAGACTTATCTGGCGGTGGCGATGGCTGTAAAAGCCCTTCGCACCCATGATATCTCCCGCATCATCCTGACCCGTCCCGCCGTGGAAGCGGGCGAAAAACTGGGATTTTTGCCGGGGGATTTGCAGAGTAAGATCGATCCCTACCTTCGTCCCTTGTATGACGCACTCTACGAGATGATGGGCGCGGAATCCGTTGCCCGCCTCATGGAGAAGATGACCATCGAGATCGCTCCGCTGGCGTATATGCGCGGACGAACCCTGGATAACTCCTTCATCATCCTGGATGAGGCGCAGAATACCACCCAGG
>JAZSCY010000085.1:0-1970 GCA_045530875.1 Eubacteriales bacterium | reverse complement strand
CTCTGAGTACACCAGCGCCACCGGCGATCACTACCTGTTCAACAACGACACCAACAAGGCCTTCGTCAAGAAGTTCAACGAGTGGTACAACAAGGGCTACCTGACCACCCAGACTCTGTACGGTGCATACACCTCCGGTCTGTTTACCTCCACCAACGGCGTGGAGAGCTATATGTCCATCGGTTCTTCCGCCGGTGCAACTTATCAGCGTCCCGCAGCCAACTCTGACGGATCCTATCCCTTCGAGGTAGGCATCGCTACCATTCCTCAGGTAGACGCAGAGAACAAGAAGGTTATCTCCCAGGGTCCCAGCGTATGTATCTTCAAGAAGGACAATCCTCAGGAAGTCATCGCATCCTGGCTGTTCGTAAAATATCTGACCACCAGCATTGACTTCCAGGCTGAGTTCGGTATGGCTTCCGGTTACGTTCCCGTACTGAAGTCCGTAGCCCAGAACGAAGGCTATGCAGAATTCCTGTCCAAGGCAGACGGCGGCAACTATATCGCAGCTCTGTCCGCAAAGGTATGTCTGGAGCAGGCTGATGCTTACTACACCTCTCCCGCATTCAACGGCTCTTCCGCAGCCCGCGATCAGGTTGGCGCGCTTCTGACCAAGTGCCTCACCATGTCCGGCGCGGATCTGGATGCACAGATCAAGGCTGCGTTTGCTGACGCAGTAGAAGAGTGCGAATATAACAGCTGATTTCAATATGTTGCATGAGTAACGCAAAAAAGATCCTTATTCTGCCGCTGATCGCGTGCCTGCTTGCCTCCACTCTGGCAGGCTGTACGCCGAATCAGCCGGATACCCCCGATCTGCCCGAGGTGACCGAGGAGCAGGATTACGCGTCCCTTGTCAAATTGGATAAAACCACCTCCACCGCAAAACTGGAGGTTACGGTCAAATCCTTTGTGGACGGTGATACGACCCACTTCTATGTCCCCACGGACGTGATGGAAAACGGCGTTTTGAAGGGAAGATATCTTGCTATCAATACCCCGGAATCCACCGGAAAAATCGAGGAATACGGCAAAAAAGCGGCACAGTTCACCAAAGAAAGGCTGTCCTCCGCCACCTCGATTATCATCGAATCGGAGAACGGCTCGTGGAATCCCGATTCCACCGGATCCCGGTACCTGGTGTGGGTGTGGTATAAAACCGCCGACTCGCCGGATTATCGAAATCTGAATATCGAGATTCTGCAAAACGGTCTGGCATTGCCCAATTCTGCGGCCAGCGGATTGTACGGCGAGGCGGCTGTGGCTGCTAACCGGCAGGCAAAGGAGCACGGATACAACATCTACTCCGGCCAGAAGGATCCCGATTTCTATTACGGCGAAGCTGTGGAGCTTACCCTGAAAGAACTCCGTACCAACATTGCCGACTATAACGGCGTGAAGGTTGCCTTCAACGGCATCATCACCACCAACAGCGGCACTCAAGGCGTGTATGTAGAGGATTACGATGCCGAAACGGATATGTATTACGGCATGTATATCTATTACGGACACGGCATGAGCGGCGGCGGTCTGGAGATTCTGCAGGTAGGCAACGAGGTTCGCATCGTTGGTACCGTCCAGTATTACGAGGCAGGGAATTCCTATCAGATCTCAGGCCTGACATACCGTCAGATCAAGCCGAAGGATCCCGGGAATATCCAGAAACTCAGCGACGGACATCTGCCCTCCTACCGACTCACCGATCCCGATACGTTTGTAAACGGAAAGATCCGCGTGGAGCGGGAGGAATCCATCACCGAAGCCCCCTATGCCGAAATGGCTCTGGGCACATCGGTGGAGATGAAGGGCTTGATTGTCAAGCACGTCTATACCACAGAAAATGAGGACAGCTCTTCTTTTGGCGCTATGACCCTTACCTGTGAGGCAGACGGCGTGACTGTCAGCGTCCGCACCGTCGTGTTCCGGAATGCGGACGGCTCCCTCGTTACCGAGGATGCCTATCTGGGCAA
>JAZSCY010000222.1:0-2599 GCA_045530875.1 Eubacteriales bacterium | reverse complement strand
ATTGAGCACAATCTTCGTCTGGTCGCCCATATTGTGCGCAAATATTATACCTCTCAAACCGGGCAGGAGGATCTGATCTCCATCGGTACCATCGGCCTGATCAAAGCGGTGGATTCCTTTAAGTCGGAAAACGGAGCCCGGTTTGCCACCTACGCCGCCAAATGCATCCAGAATGAGATCCTCATGCACTTCCGGGCGCAGAAGAAAATCCTGTGCGAGGTGTCCATCAACGACACCATCGATATGGATCACGACGGAAATCCTCTGACGTACAGCGATATCATCAAGGTGGACGATACCATCGCAGAGGAGATCGACGAAAAATGGAAGATCGCAAAAGCGCTCCGCTATATTGGAAAAGAATTGACGGAGCGGGAGCGGCAGATCATTG
The DNA here is from genome assembly GCA_045530875.1 of Eubacteriales bacterium. Classification (GTDB taxonomy): domain Bacteria; phylum Bacillota; class Clostridia; order Oscillospirales; family CAG-272; genus SIG701. Next base: position 2,208 of record JAZSCY010000222.1, on the reverse strand, counting down.
TTCTGCGGTACGGACTGAACAACCGACCGGCCATCACCCAGCGGGAAACAGCCGCCCGGTTGGGGATATCCCGATCTTATGTGTCGCGGATCGAGAAGAATGTTCTGTCCCGTATCCACGACCATCTGGAAAACGGTGAATAAACCGCCGCAGTGGGAATACTGCGGCGGGATGTTACTGTATGGAAAATAATCTTTTTGCGTTTTCCGTAGTCAGACGGACGGTTTCCTCTTCGCTGAGCCCGATGGCATCGGCCAGTGCGCGGGCGGTGAAGGGAACATAGCCGGAATAATTGATTTTTCCCCGATGGGGAACGGGAGAAAGATACGGGGCATCCGTCTCAATCAGAAGACGGTCGTGGGGGACAACTGCCGCCGCCTCGCGGACCTTTGCGGCGTTCTTGTAACTGATCGTTCCCGAGAAGGAAATATACCAGCCCATCATGGACAACTGTCTGGCCATTTCCGCACTGCCGCTGAAGCTGTGAAACACACCGCGTACATGGGGATGGGCGCGTACTGTGTCAAACGCGTCTCCATGGGCATCTCGATCGTGCACGATCACGGGCAGGGACAAATCCTCCGCCATGGACAGCTGTGCGTCAAACAGGCGGATCTGCCTATCTTTTCCATCGGGATCCCAGTGATAATCCAATCCGATCTCACCGATGGCCACCACTTTCGGATGGGAAGCCAGGGCGCGAATTTCGTCCAGTACAGATGGGATATCTTCATCCGCGATATGCATGGCATCCTCGGGATGGAGGCCGACTGCGGCGTACAGAAAATCATATTTTTCCGCCAGCACAATGGATTCACGGCTGGTTTTCGGATTGGTACCTGCATTCAGGATGTACCGTATGCCCAGATCGTATGCGTCGTGTATGGCGGCATCCGCTCCGCCGGGATATTCGTCAGCGAAGCGGTTGTCGTTATAATGAGCATGAGAATCGAAATACTCCATCAGCGGATGCGCTCACCCAGCGGAGTCTCGGGATCCAGGAAGATAACACGAACGGTTTCCTCGCCGGAGGCCAGGATCATACCGTTGCTCTCAATGCCGCAGAGAACCGCCGGCTTCAGATTGGTCACAAGGATCACCTTTTTGCCGATCAGTGCCTCCGGCTCATAGAATTTTGCAATACCGGATACCACCTGACGCTTTTCATAGCCCAGATCGATCTGCAATTTCAGAAGCTTTTTCGCCTTCGGAACTTTTTCGCAGGCCAGAATCTGCGCGGAACGCAATTCCACCTTCATGAAATCATCAATGCCGATGAGAGCCAGTCCCTCCGGCTTTTCGATAGCTTTTTCAGCCGCTTCGGCAGCGGCGGCTTTTGCTGCGATCTCGGCGTTGATCTCATCCATCATCTTCTTCTCATCCACACGGGCGAAGAGAACGGATGCCTCGCCGACAGACGCACCGGCAGTCATGCCACCGAAAGCGGACAGGGAAGCATAATCCGTCTTATCCGTGCCGATCTGACGGAAGATTTCCTTGCAAGTGGAGGGCATAACGGGCTCCAGCAGGATAGCTGCCATGCGGATGCATTCCAGCAGGTTATACATAACGGTACCGAGACGTGCCTTTTGCGTCTCGTCCTTGGCAAGTGCCCAGGGGGATGTTTCGTCGATATATTTGTTGGTACGGCGAAGCATCTGCACCACCTCGTCGATGGCTTCGGCGATGTGGAAGGTGTCCATCTTCTCGTCAAATGCCTTGATGGCGGCGAGAGCGGTTTCCTTCAGTTCCGCATCGGTGCCTTCATCACCAGCGGGAGCAGGGACTACGCCGTCAAAATATTTCTTCGTCATGGCAACGGTACGGCTGACCAGATTGCCCAGATTGTTGGCCAGATCGGTATTGTAGCGGTTGATCACATTTTCGTAGGTGATGGAGCCGTCGTTGACGTAGGGCATCTCGGACAGTGCATAGTAGCGCACACCGTCCACACCGAAACGCTGCGCCAGCTCATCGGCATAGATTACGTTGCCGCGGGATTTGCTCATCTTATCTGTGCCGGAAATGAACCACGGATGACCGAATACACGCTCCGGCAGCGGCAGATCCAGCGCCATCAGGAGCGCCGGCCAGATGATCGTATGGAAGCGGACGATCTCCTTGCCCACCACGTGCACATCCGCGGGCCAGTATTTCTGATACAGGGAATCGTCGCCGGAGAAGGCGCCCAGCGCCGTGATGTAGTTG
>JAZSCY010000234.1:0-2840 GCA_045530875.1 Eubacteriales bacterium | reverse complement strand
TTCTCTTCACTTTTCCCTTTTCTCTCTTCTCTTTTCTCTCAAATGGTCGTTTCCAGAGAAAAGTGAAGAGTGAAGAGAGAAGAGAAAAGGTAGCTTTGCTTCGCAAAGCATTGAATCGACCGCCATCCCACAGCGGCAGTGCTTTTTTATCGGAATCTCCCCTCCCCATGGAAAAATCCTCCGGTTTATGCTATAATGTCAAAAACGGCCTCACAAGGAGATTTTCTATGATCATGCAATTTCGCGGCGACATCGCCGATCTGACCGCCGGCATCGCCTGCCTCAGCGAGGATTTGGGCATTACTTTGGGCGAGGGCGGATATACTATCACCGTCCTCCACCGCCCCGGGGCGGATCTGTCTGTGTCCTTTGCGGGGGCAGAAGGCACCATCACCTACAGCGAAAAATGCCACTTTTTCCGGGCATTTGGCCACGCGGTGGAGCACCTTTTGGCCGGCGAGCAGGAATTCACTCTGACGGAGCATCCAAAATTCCGCATGAACGGGCCCATGTTTGATATGTCTCAGGGCAACGCCGCCTTCACCGTCCCCACCGTGAAATACATCCTCCGGCGCATCGCCCTCATGGGACTGAACACCTTTATGCTCTACTGCGAGGATTCCTTTGCCGTGGAGAATCAGCCCTATTTCGGCTATATGCGTGCCCGCTATACGGAAAGTGAGATGCGGGAATTGGACGACTACGCCTACGATCTGGGCATTGAGATGATCCCCTGCATCCAGACGCTGGCCCATTTGCCCGACGCCCTCCGCTGGGAGTGCTACGACGATATCCGGGATTATGCGGAGTGCCTGCTGGTGGGGGAGGAGAAAACCTACGATTTCATCCGGGATCTGCTCACCGCCGCCGCAAAACCTTTCCGTACGAAAAAGATCCACATCGGCATGGACGAGGCGTGGACGCTTGGTCGGGGCAAATACATCGATACCTTTGGCTACGAGGCGCCGTGGAAAATCATGGAAAAGCATCTTTCCCGAGTGATGGAGATCGTGCGGGAGATGGGCCTTCAGCCTATGATGTGGGATGACATGTTCTTCCGCACGTTCGGGGACGGCACGTACAATCAGCCCACCGCCGAAATCCCCGAAGAAACCCGCCGCGCCGTGCCGCCCGAGATGCGATGCATCTACTGGGATTACTACCGCATGACACAGCCGGAGTACGAAGCACGCATCGCTCAGCACCGTACTTTGTGCGAGAACATGATCTTCGCCGGGGCGGTGTGGACGTGGGTGGGCTTCAGTCTGGCCTGGAACAAGACCCGCATCACCACCGATGCGGCACTGGCGGCCTGCAAAAAGCTGGGAATCCGGGACGTGATGCTCACCGTATGGGGCGATAACGGCACGGAATGTCCCGCCACCGCCGCCCTCATCGGATGCCAGTTGTACGCGGAGCACGGCTATGCGGAGGCAGTCGATGACGAAAAGCTTGCGCGCCGTTTCCGCTTCTGCACCGGCGGCTATCTGGAGGATTTCGCCCGGCTGGAGGATTTCGACCGCAATCCCCTGACGGAGTCTCTCGCGGATCACTCCTCCCACAACGCATCCAAATACCTGATGTGGCAGGATATTCTCACCGGATTGTGCGACAAAAACATCGAGGGATATCCCCTGGACAAGCATTACGCCGCTTTGGCGGAGGACATGAAGATCGCCATGGAGCGAAACGGGGATTTCAACGACTCCTTCCATTTCCATTACCGGGCGGCACACACCCTGGCGCTCAAAAGCCAGATCGGCCTTCGACTGACGGCGGCCTATCGGGCGGGAGATCGGGATGTGCTTGCCTACATCGCCGATGTGGAACTGACCGATCTGCGCCACCGCTTCGCCATGATGCGGGACACCCACCGGAATCTGTGGTTTGCTATCTACAAGCCCTTTGGATGGGACGTGATGGACATGCGGTACGGATCGATCCTGGCCCGCATCGATTCGGCGGTGTGGGCTGTGCACCGGTATCTGGCCGGCGAGGTGGAGTGCATAGAGGAGTTGGAGGTGGAGCGCCTTCCCTACGGGGGCAAGGACGGCCCCATCCGCTATCTGAATTTCTTCGGGGATATTATTTCTCCCTCCCGCATTGCGCCGAAAGCATAAATTCCATAAGACGGGGTATCCTATATCCGGAATCTCATTTTCGGAAAGGATACAATCATGATTGAACCGGATACCATAAAACTGCTCCGCGAATGCGACGCGGGGGTAAAGATGGGCGTTTCGTCCATCGATGACGTGCTGAAATACACCAAAAGCGAGGGGCTGAAGAACTATCTGACCGAGTGCAAACGGGAGCATGAGGTGCTGGATCGGGAGATCCGGGAGGAATTGGATCGCTATCACGACGACGGCAAGAATCCCAATCCCATCGCAAAAAGCATGTCCTGGATGAAGACCAATGTGAAATTGGGCATGGATATGTCCGACGGCACCATCGCCGATCTGATGACGGACGGATGCAACATGGGCGTGAAATCCCTGAATCGCTATCTGAACGAGTACGAAGCGGCGGAGGAGCGCACAAAAGACATCGCCAAACGGCTGATCCACCTGGAGGAAAAGCTGGCCACGGACATCCGCGGATATCTGTAAATATAAAAAACCGCCTGCCCGGGCGGTTTTTTTGTGGGGAAGTCGAGGAGAAGAACGCAGACCCTTTTTGCAAAAAGGGTCCGCACCCCCAAAAAATCTTAAAAAAGGGATTATTTATTAAAGTTTTGGTCCACCTTTTTCAAAAGGTGGTGGGGGGGTGGGGTGCATAACCCCACGTATCGGCGTGTCTTTTTGGTAACTTTTTCTTTTCAGCTTGGGCGACATTGA
>JAZSCY010000218.1:0-2343 GCA_045530875.1 Eubacteriales bacterium | reverse complement strand
AAGGAATTTGGCGTCAGCACCGATTGGCTCCTCTCGGAGGAAACGGAAACACCCCAGACGGAGGAATTGCCTCGTCCGGAGCCGCCAAAGGTGGAAACTCCTGCCCGCCCCAGACGGGGAGCGCAGTATTGGATCAACCGCTACGGATGGCTGGCAGGCGTATATGTGTCGCTGGTGGGCGCGGGCATCGCCGGTCTGGGCGCTCTGGCACGGTTCATCGCCGGGCGGATGATGGCAGGCATGCAAAGCAGTTTTGACAGTTTTGTCACCTCCGCACCGGGATTTTCGTTCGGTCAGGTGTACGATCCCTCCGGTATGATGGGCGCGGTCGGGCCGTCTGTGAACGCTATGGTGCAAAACAATCCCGTGTCCATCTTGGGCGGGGTGATGATCGTCATCGGCGTCATCGTGATGATCGGCGGCGTGATTTTGGCCATCGCCTTGCGCAAATGGGGCAGAGGAAGCAAATAAGTCATGGGAGGTGTCGCATATAGAAATGCGTCACCTCCGCGAGCTTTTCCTTGGCCGCAGATGCGGCCATTTTGCCCGATTTGGGCAAAACACGGACAATCTCGCCGCAAATTTCTACGAAATTTCGGATGTTTACGTCGCAGACGGAAACATCCGGGGCTGTTGCCCCTATATGCAACAGCCCCTTTTTTTCATATACTGTCAAAAAGAATTTTCAAAATCATATGAATTTTTGCACGTTCCACCTTGCAATCCTTCGCGAAATCGTGTATAATAGGATGGAAATTGGGTAAAAAATGCATTTTGTGCAACAAAAAGTACCAAATCTTGCGAAAAATAGTAAAACACGAATCGAAAGGCGATCTTTTTCTATGATATGGTCGAATCTGTCCAAAAGTGAACTGAAGAATCTCCGCGACCAGGCGGCAGCGGAATTGGAGGCCGCCCGGGCGAAAAATCTGAAACTGGATCTGACCCGCGGCAAACCCAGCCGAGCGCAGCTGGATCTGTCTACCGGTATGCTGGACGTCATCACCGCCGCGGAGGACTGCGTGTCCGAGGGCGGTCTGGACTGCCGAAACTACGGTGTGCTGGACGGTCTGCCGGAAACGAAGCGGCTGTTCTCCGAGCTTCTGAATATTCCCGAGTCCCGCATCATCGTGGCGGGCAACTCCTCCCTCAATCTGATGTTTGATACCGTGGTGCGCTGTATGCTCTTCGGTGTCCGCGGCGGATATGAACCCTGGGGCCGGCAGGGAAGAATCAAATTCCTGTGCCCCTCCCCCGGATACGACCGCCATTTTGCCATCTGCCGTGCCCTGGGCATCGAGATGATCCCGATTCCCATGACGCCGGAAGGACCGGATATGAAGCAGGTCCGTCTGCACGTTTGCTCCGATCCCGCGGTCAAGGGTATCTGGTGCGTGCCGAAATTCTCCAACCCCGACGGCATCACCTATTCCGATGCGGTGGTGGAGGAGCTGGCATCCCTGCGCCCCGCCGCCCCCGACTTCCGTATCTTCTGGGATAACGCCTACGCGATTCACGAGCTGTACGACGAGGAAGTAAAACTGCTGGATATCTTTGCCGCCGCCGAGGAGTGCGGCAACGTGGATAATATCTTCTACTTTGCCTCCACTTCGAAGATTTCCTTCCCCGGCTCCGGTGTGGCGATCATGGCGGCCAGCGAGAACAATCTCCACCAGATCAAGCCCATCATGGCCACCCAGACCATCGGCTTTGATAAGATCAACCAGATGCGTCACGTAAAATATTTCGGCAACGCAGACGGCATCCGTGCCCATATGCGCCGTCACGCGGACATTCTCCGTCCCAAATTCGAGATGGTGCAGCACGTGTTCGAAAAAGAATTGGGCGGCACGGGCATCGCCGACTGGACCAATCCCCAGGGCGGCTACTTCATCAGCCTGAATACCATGGATGACTGCGCCCGCCGTGTGTATAAGCTGGCCCGTTCTGTGGGCGTGTCTCTCACGGAAGCCGGCGCCACCTATCCCTACGGATGCGATCCCAAGGACAGAAACCTGCGCATCGCCCCCTCCTGCCCCACCTTGGAGGAATTGGAGCAGGCCACCTACATCGTGTGCCAGTGCGTGAGATTGGCGTCCGCGGAAAAGCTGCTGGTGAACAAGGAATAATGGCGGAAGGTACTGCTATCCTGTATTGAACGAAATCCGCTTCCGCCGCGATTTGCGTCTTGCCGCCCAGCCGGGCGTCATTTCCTGCGGAAACCGCCGCAAATCCAAGGTGTAGCGATACAGTAATGGCGGAAGGTACAGACATCCTGTATTGAAAGCAATCCGCTTCCGCCGCGATTTGCGTCTTGCCGCCCAGCCGGGCGTCATTTCCTAC
>JAZSCY010000246.1:0-7118 GCA_045530875.1 Eubacteriales bacterium | reverse complement strand
CCCGCCTGGGCAATTACGTGTTCTGCGGCACAGGAAATGTGTCAGAAGTGGTTTTGCCGGAATCCCTGACGGAAATCGGCGAGGGTGCACTTGAAAACTGCAACAACCTGAGCAAAATACATTTGCCGAAGAATCTTACCTCCATTGGAAATTACGCTTTCCGGTATTGCAGACAGTTGAACACGGTATACTTTGAAGGAAACACTCCCGCTCAGTGGGGCAAGGACGTGTTTGTTGTGAATTGGATTTGGGATGAAGAAACCTCCCAGGATATTCCTGTGATCCAGGTTACCATTCGCTATGTGGAAGAAACGGAAGGCTGGACGACGCCTACCTGGACGGATGCGTATGGCTACACCTATGAATGCGCACCCTATGACCCGGATGTGCTGAATGATCCTACCGCCTGCGGTGACAAGGCGCACTGGGCATATGCGGACAACGTGCTCACCATCACCGGTGAGGGCGCAATGTGGGATTATGCCAGCGGCGACAGCACACCGTGGGGTGAGTATCTGGATCAGATCGAACAAATCGTGATATCCGAGGGAATTACCCGCATCGGAAACTATGCTTTTGAGGATGCCAGTGCAAGAGAGGCCGTTCTGCCGAGTACGCTTGAGGAGATCGGCAACCGTGCATTCATGTACGTTGGCCTTGAAAAACTGGAACTGCCGGAATCTCTTGTGCGCATTGAAGAAAGTGCGTTCTGGAACTGCTATGGATTGACTAAGCTGACCATTCCTGCCGGTGTGGATTACATCGGGGATAGTGCTTTCGGTGCATGCCATAATCTGGGTCATGTCTATTTTGAGGGCGACGTTCCCTCGTATTGGGGCAATGGAGTGTTCGAGGTATATATGGAGAACGACACTTGGGGTATCCAGGTGCAACTGCATTATCTCGAAGGAGCTGCGGGCTGGACCTCTCCGACATGGACGGATCTGCAGGGATATGTGTACAACACGTCCATCTATGATCCTGAGGTAATAAACGATCCTACCGCCTGCGGTGACAAGGCGCACTGGGTATATGAAAACGGTGTTCTCACCATCACCGGTGAGGGCGAAATGTGGGACTACGGTTCTGCTATTGACAAGCCTTGGAATGAACACCTCTACCAAATTCGAAAGATCGTGGTGTCTGAGGGCATTACCCGCCTGGGCAATTACGCGTTCTACAATACAGGAAATGTGACGGAAGTGGTATTGCCTGAATCCCTGACGGAAATCGGCAATCGTGCCATTAGCGCCTGCCATGACCTGATGGCCTTGACCGTGCCGAAGAATGTGGACGTTCTGGGAGACGAGGCGTTTGCGTTCAACTCTTCGCTGATGAACGTGTATTTTGAAGGCGATGTTCCTTCTGTGTGGGGACAGAATCCGTTTGTTGTATGGCTGGATGATGAGGGAACCAGGGGTGTCATGGCCACGCTTCACTACCTGGAGGGAGCTGAGGGATGGACTACACCCACCTGGACCGACGCATACGGCGTGACGTACAACTGCTTCTCCTACGATCCGGAAACTGCCTTTGATCCTACCGCCTGCGGTGATAATGCTCACTGGTCCTTCGCGGACGGCGTTCTTACCATCACCGGTGAGGGGGCGATGTGGGATTATCCTGTCAATTCCGTAAGACCGTGGCAGGAGCATCGCTGGGATATCGCGCGCGTGATCGTTTCCGAGGGAATTACACGTATCGGTAATTACACGTTCCAATATATGGACTTTGGTGAGATCGATCTGCCGGATTCCCTTGTTGAGATCGGCCGCGGCGCATTCTATGGTGCCGGACTTCCCAGCATCATCCTTCCGAAGAATACCGACTGGATCGAAAAGGAAGCATTCGGCTTCTGTGATTCTCTGGGTACCGTTTACTTCGAGGGAGATATCCCCTCCCATTGGGAAGAGGATGTATTCACCGTGTGGTTGAATGAGGATACGAAGGGTGTCCGTGTGAAACTCCGCTATCTGGACGGTGCCGAGGGATGGAGCACCCCCACGTGGGAAGATCCTCACGGCTATGTCTATGACTGCGCACCCTACAATCCGGATACGCTGAATGATCCTACCGCTTGCGGTGATTATGCTCACTGGACGTATGATAACGGTACGTTGACTATCACCGGCGAGGGCGATATGTGGGACTACGCCGCCCAGGCCGTGAAACCCTGGAGTGCACATGAAGACTGGATAGAGCGAGTCGTAGTAGGTGAGGGAATTACCCGCATCGGTAACTACGCCTTCAGTCGCTTGGATATTACGGAAGTAGCTCTCCCCAGCACGCTCATGGAAATTGGCAGAAATGCTTTTGCGAGCCTACCTATCACCAGTTTGGTTCTGCCCGAATCCCTGACAACCATTGGGGTGGAAGCATTCTGGAACTGCTATAGTCTGGGACGCGTGGTGATCCCGAAGAGTGTGGATTATATCGGGGATTATGCCTTTGTATACTGTCACGCTCTCACCAATGTGTTCTTCAAGGGAGATGTGCCTGCTTATTGGGGCAGATGCGCCTTTGCTGCGAACTATAATTACATAGACGGTGTACCGGTGGCGGACATTCAGGTGGCTATTCACTACCTGGAGGGCACCGATGGCTGGATGACACCTACCTGGACAGATCCCTATGGCTATACCTACGAGTGTATGCCGTACGACCCGGATATTCTGAATGATCCTACCGCCTGCGGCGATAAGGCGCACTGGAGCTTTGCGGACGGCGTGCTCACCATTACCGGCGAGGGCGCTATGTGGAATTACGGTAGATGGAATTCTGTTCCCTGGAACACATACATATACAGAATACAGGAGATCGTGGTATCGGAAGGTATTACCCGTATCGGAAACTATGCTTTCTCTGATCTGCCGAATCTCTACGAGGTGGAACTCCCGGAAACCCTGCTTGAGATCGGTGAGAGCGCGTTCGGGTACTGCTATCCTTTGGAGCGCATCGTTCTGCCGAAGAACCTGAGTGTACTGGGTGACGAAGCTTTCGCTTACTGTGGAACTCTAACGAACGTTTATTTCAACGGAGATGTTCCCGAGGTATGGGGCAATAATGTGTTCCTTGCCACATGGGATTACGACGAGGCTAGCGGAACCGAATTCCCTGTTATTCAGGCCAATATCTACTATCTGGAGGGGGCTGATGGATGGACCACGCCCACCTGGACAGACAGATACGGCTATACCTACAACTGCGCCCCCTATGATCCGGACGAAATTGTCCGCGAGAATGCTTGCGGCGATAAGGCGGAGTGGGAATTCAAAGGCGGTGTCCTGACCATTACCGGTGAAGGCGCTATGTGGGATTTTGACGCAAATACAGTGCCGTGGAAGCGTCACAGTTGGGATATCTACGAAATTGTGGTATCCGAGGGAATTACCCGTATCGGAAACCATGCTTTCCAGAATACTGTTTATCTCAGAACGGTAAGCCTGCCCGAGTCTCTGGAGGAGATTGGCGAATATGCGTTTGCTGGCTGCAATCAGCTTGGCAAAGTTGTGCTGCCTGCTTCTCTCACCACCTTGGGAGCGGGCGCATTCCGGAATTGCAACACGCTCGCAAATGTATATTTTGAGGGCGATGTTCCTACCGTATGGGGTGAGGATGCGTTTGTGGAACGGTATGATGAGGAAGCCACTCTGCTCGAGGTGCGCCTGTATTGCACAGAAGGCGCTGAGGGCTGGACGACACCTACCTGGACGGACGTACACGGACATACTTTCCCATGCTCTCTGTTCGATCCGGAAGCGCTGAAGGATCCCACCGCCTGCGGTAATAAGGCACACTGGAGCTTTGAAAATGGCACACTGACCATTACCGGCGAGGGGGCTGTTTGGGACTTCGCCTTCACAGAAGACCGTCCTTGGGAGGAATATGTCGAGGATATCGAGAAAATCGTGATTTCCGAGGGTATCACCCGCATCGGCAACTTTGCATTCGCGTATGTATGGGCTGCCGAGGTTACCTTGCCGCAATCCCTGAAGGAGATCGGCATGGGTGCCTTTACGGAAAACTTCCGCTTGGAGACGATCTTTTTGCCCGCATCCCTGGAAAAGGTAGAGAAGGGTGCGTTCTATAACTGCATATGCCTGCGGTATGCGGTCTTTGCAGGATCGCTTCCCATGGATTGGGGTGAGTTCGTCTTTGGCAGTGATATTATGGATGAGGATACTCTTGTATCGGATGTCACTATCTGTTACATGGACGCAAACTCCGGCTGGACGTCACCCGTCTGGACAGATCTGTACGGTATCACCCACAACTGCATGGAATACGATCCGGCAATCATCAACCGCGAGAATGCCTGCGGTGTGAATACAAGTTGGTCCTATGCGGACGGTGTTCTGACGATCACCGGCGAGGGCGATATGTGGCCGTATGGCGGCCTTGGCACCAGACCGTGGGATGTGTATGCGGAGGATATCCGTAAGGTAGTGATCAGTGAGGGAATTACCGGCACGGGATTGTATGCCTTCTCGGAACTCGGTATCACGGAGATTTCCTTGCCTGCATCCCTGAAGACGGTAGGCTACGGTTCCTTTGCGTACTGCGATTACCTGGAAGAGGTGTACCTGCCGGCATCGGTGGATACGCTTGAGACGGATGCATTCTACGCCTGCGACGCGCTGGTACGCGTGACCTTTGCCGGAGATGTTCCTGCTAAGTGGGGATCGGATGTGTTCACGTTGCATTATTACATGGGCAGACCCGTAGTAAATGTTACCATTCGCTATCAGGAAGGTGCCGAAGGTTGGACGACTCCTGAATGGGTGGATCCTTATGACATCGTATACAACACGGAGGTCATCTCCGCAACCGGCTTTGCGGTGCAGGGTGTATTGACTGTGGAAGGCAAGCCGGATGGAATTGCGATCCGTCTGCTGGATTCGGACGGCAAGGAAGTTTCGGGCGTATCCTTCACGGTTGCCCTTGTGGAAGGCACGGAATCTACCTATCAGTATACCGTTACCGGCGTGCAGTCCGGCGAATATGATCTGGAGATCAGCAAGCCCGGTGCTCTTTCGTATACGATCTGCGGAATTCCCGTGGAAGGTAATATGGATCTGACGGACAACGCCAATGAGGATATTTCGGATATCCGTATGTCCATCGGCGACATCAACTCCGACGGAAGCATCGATCTGCAGGACGTAGCTATGCTTACGTCTTCCAACACCTACTCCAGATCGTACGAAGAGGCTGAAAACAAGTCTGCGGACGTAAACGGAGACCGTCTCTTCGACTTGCAGGATCTGGCTATCATTACCTCGACCAACAATTACTCCGCGAAACCTGTCGAGGTACAGTACAGCAATCTGGGTGCGTAATCCGGATTCCTTTCAAAACCGAAAAAACAGGGCTGTCGCATTGTGCGGCAGTCCTGCTTTTTTTCATAGGATTTTTGGGATGTTTTTCGCCCTATGGAAGTGTTTTCGGTTGCACCCGAAAGAAAATAGGTATATAATGTACACAAGTATTCGTCAAACGCAAAGGAGAGAGTGTGTATGAAACCGTCTGTTTTGATCACCGGCGCATACGGCGGTATGGGAAAGGCCACCGCGGAAGCTTTGGCGCAAAGGGGATTCCGTGTCTTCGCTTTGGATCGCACCGTCGGCGAGGGCAGGGAAGACATCATCCCGGTGGAAGCCGATCTGACCGATGAAAACAGCGTTATATCCGCATACCGGCGGGTGCGTGAGATGACCGATTCGCTGTATGCGATCATTCATTTTGCGGGGATTTATATGCTGGATTCCCTCTTGGAGATGGAGCGGGAGTCATTTGAACGGATCTTCAAAATCAATCTGGGCGGCGCTTTTCTTGTGAACAAAACTTTTTTGCCGCTTCTGGGGGCAGGATCCCGTATCCTGATCACCACCAGTGAGCTGGCACCCCTGGATCCCCTTCCTTTCACGGGGATTTACGCCGTTACCAAAAGAGCACTTGACACGTATGCTTACTCCTTGCGCATGGAATTGCAGCTGAAACAGATCGAAGTCAGCGTGCTTCGCGCCGGGGCGGTCGATACGGGAATGTTGGGCGTGTCCACGGCGGCCCTGGAGCGTTTCCATCAAAAAACAAAGCTGTACACCTGCAACGCAGAACGATTCAGCCGCATTGTCAATAAGGTGGAGGCAAGATGTATATCCCCGGAGACACTTGCCCGGAAAGTGATCCGGATCCTGCACAAAAGAAGACCGCAATTCGCCTATGCCATCAATCGCAATCCGCTGCTTCTCCTGCTGCATGCCCTGCCGCAGCGGATGCAGTTCTGGGTGATCCGACAGGTTTTGAAAGCCCCGGACAAGATGTGAAAACCGCCGTAATAACATAAAAAGCCACCCGATTGGCGGGTGCTCGTAAAACAGTTAAACCAAAAATTTGACTATTTTACGGCATCTGTCAGACGGGGTTGGCTAAACAAAAGTTAGCGATACTTGGTTTGATAACCGAGTATCGCTTCTTTTTTTACCCGTAAAATGCTTTTGTGGAGGTACATATGATGCAGGAACTGAACTATATTTGTTGTGGTGATTACTATATTCCCGATATTCGTTTACCGGAAGAAAGCAGACCTATTGGTCGATGGGGACGGATGCACAGAGATTATATCAAGGAGCCCAATCCCATCCGTTTTAACGATCTGTGCCTTAGCGGAAACCTATGGACTTATCTGGCTGATTTTAACGAGCAGGCACAGAATCGTCTTGAACTTATCATTGAGCAAATGAAAGTGTTCGAGGGCGTAACGGAAGATATGAAACAGCACGACCAGATGGCGTGGGTAGGAGCTATGAACAGCATCCGCAATCGAGCAGAGGAAATTGTTCTGCGAGAAATGATCTACGAGGAGGGTTCGGTATGAGACTTCTTGAAGAATTTTGGTACGGCAATATCGAGCCAACGGAGTATGATACATCCTCTTGTAAGGAATACAAGAAACTGTTGGAGCTGATCTGCAGAAACGAAGAAAGACTTCTGGCAAGCATGACAGATGAACAGAAAGAATTGTTCTCCCGATATACAGATTGTGTAAGAGAGTTCCAGACAATGACCGACTGCTTGCTGTTCCAGAACAGCTTTAAGTTGGGCGCAAGAATGATGTT
>JAZSCY010000099.1:0-6638 GCA_045530875.1 Eubacteriales bacterium | reverse complement strand
AATGATAGATCTCCCGCTCGGTATCTACCTCATCCGCCCGAAGCAGATGCATCTCATCCAGAATCCGCAGAATCATCTTCAGTTTGGCATAATGGATCTCCACGCCGGCCGCGGCAAGAAAATGGCGCAGGGCGCGGATACTGTATACTTCGTGTCCCAGGCAGATCTCCTGCTTCAGTTTGCTGTACACCACCGCGAAATCGCCTCGCACAGGAACCACACGCGCTGCCGTTTCGGCGGTGATGGGACTGCCGCCCTCCATAGCCGCGCAGACAAAGGCGTATTCGTTATGCTCGGCGATCTCCCGGGACGCGGCCTCCGCCGACAGACGGAAATCCTTGAGGATCATCTGAAGGGATCGGCGTCCCTGGAACTCGTTGATATCCAAGGTATACATTACGTCAATCCGATCTCCGGGATACACATCAATGTCCGAGAGGCCGTGACGGAAGTACATGGCTGTCACGCTTTCTCCGCCGATCTCCAACTGAAAGCGGATATGCTTTCCGGCACCCACGGCGCTCACGTCAGCGACACAGGCCCGGTTTGTCACAAATACAGGTGTGGGATTGGCAGTACCGTAGGGCTCAAGGGCATACATTTCCTCCACCAGTTCCGCCCGGATCTCCTGAGGAGTCAACTCGCAGTCCGCCTCAAGGATGGGAGCGGGCGTGCCCTCCCGGAAGCATTCTCTGGCGTAGGCATTGATCCGCCGTGAAAACTCCTCCAGCTTATCCCGACGCACAGTCAGACCGGCCGCCAGCTCATGCCCGCCGAATTTCTCCAGCAAATCGGAGCAGGCAGAGAGAGCCTCCACCAGATTCATTCCCTTGACGCTTCGTCCCGATCCCTTGCCGAAATCATCCGGCGCGGGTGCATGGGGTTCTCCGTCCTCCCGGGAATTCTCAAAGGATATGAGGATGGACGGACATCCGTACCGTTCCGTGATGCGGGAGGACACGATGCCGATGACACCGTGATGCCATGACTCATCTCCCAAAACGATCACAGGATCGGTATCAAAATTATGTTCGCTGTCGATGCGGGCATAGGCCTGCTCGACGATTTTATTCTCTTCGTTCTGTCTTTCCCGATTCACATCGCACAGCCGATATGCAAGCGTGGATGCCGCTTCCGCATCCGTTGCCAAAAACAGTTCCACTGCCATGGACGCATTCCGAAGCCGGCCGGCCGCGTTGATGCGCGGGGCGATGGTAAAACCGATCAAGGACGATGTGATTTTCTTTTTGGTGCGGCTTTTGGACTCACCGGCCGCGGAATTCAAGAGCGCCAGCATACCCGGCCGGGGTGAATTCTCGATCAGGCGAAGTCCCAAGGACACAATCAGCCGGTTTTCATCCACCAGAGGCATAACGTCGGCAATCGTTCCAACGGCCACCAAATCTCCGTACTGCATGGCCACCCGGCGCACGCATTCCCCCATCCGATCCTCTGGATGGGACAGAGATTCCATGGCGCACAAAAGTTTGAACACCACGCCCACGCCGGCCAATTCTTTAAAGGGATATGTATCATCCGGGCGGTGGGGATTTACAACGGCCACCGCATCCGGCAGCTGCTGACAACACTCATGATGATCCGTGATGACCAGCCGAATGCCCAGATTTTTTGCATGCTCCGCTTCCGCCACCGCAGTCACGCCGGTATCCACCGTGACGATGGTCTGGACCCCGTCCTTTGCGAGGGCATCCAAAGCGGATACGGACATACCGTACCCTTCCCCCAGGCGGCTGGGAATGTAGTAACTGACATCTGCCCCCAATCCCTTCAGGTACAGATACAGACAGCAGACGGAGGTGACGCCATCCACATCGTAATCACCGTACACAGCAATCTTTTCCCCTTGGCGTACCGCATCCAGCATGGCGGCGGCCGCCTTGTGCATATCCTGCAAAGCAAAGGGATCGTGAAACAGCTCCGTTTGCTTCAAAAGAAAGGCACGGGCCTGCTCGGGTGTGGCACAGCCCCGGTTATACAGCAGCTGGGCTGTGGGCATACGAATGCCCAAGGAATCCGCGATCCTTCGCACATCCGGATTATTCTGTATCTGCTCATCCGACGCGCGAATGACCCATTCCTTACTCGTATATATCATGAAATCTTTTCCAATCTTCGTATTACTCGTCCGATCCTACCCGGCGGTATCGGGCAAGAATTGCCTGGGCTACCCGAATGCCATCCACCGCGGCACTCATGATGCCTCCCGCATAGCCGGCGCCCTCCCCACAGGGATAGATGCGCTCGTACAGAGGGGCCGTCAGGGATGCATCGTCCCGCAGAATGCGCACCGGTGCGGAGGTGCGGGTTTCCACACCCGTCATGGGCACGTCGTGGGCATCAAATCCGCGGATCTTTCGACCGAACTGACGGAAACCCATCTCCAGCATAGAACAAACGTAAGGCGGCAGAATATTGTGGAAATCGGTATAGCGCACCATACCGCCCCGATAGGTGGGCTGTATGCGGCGGGCTTCCGTTCCGCTTTTTCCCTGCAAAAAGTCACCGACCGTCTGGCAGGGAGCGCAGTAATCGGATCCGCCTGCACGGAACGCGGCACGTTCCAGATTTCTTTGGTATTCAATGGCTCCCATGGGAGTTCCGCCATAATCCGAGGTATGCACGGACACGGCTATCGCGGAATTGGCATTTCTGCCGTCCCGCTTTCGATTGCTCATACCGTTGGTCACCACGCCTCCCTCCTCGGAGGCGGCGGCAACCACTTCCCCGCCGGGACACATACAGAAGGAATAGGCACCCCGGTCGCCATATCGGTGGGATACGGCGTACTCTGCGTGGACCAGTCCGTATTTTCCGGCGTAATCGCCGTACATGGCATCATCGATATCGCTTTGCAGATGTTCCACGCGAACACCCACGGAAAAAGGCTTTGCTTCCATGGCGAATCCGCCGGCGATCATCTCACCGTACAGATCCCGTGCGCTGTGTCCGCAGGCCAAAACCAAAGCGCCAAAGGGAATCCGTTCCGCCCCCACAAACAAAGAGGCAGAGGCTACTCTTTCTGCTCTGGCGTGGTAACGAATCTCTCCGCCCAATTCCCGGATACGCTCATCCGCCCGACGGATCACATCCCGCAGAATATCGGTACCGATGTGCGGCTTTGCCCGCCACAGAATGTCTGCCGGCGCACCCAATTCATGCAGTCGTTCCAGCACATATCGGCATCGGCTGTCGCTGATGCGGGTGGTAAGCTTTCCGTCCGAAAACGTTCCGGCACCACCGGCACCGAACTGAATATTGGTGGAAGTATCCAAAACACCTTCCCGGGAGAAGCGTTCCACGGCATGGATGCGTTCATCCACACTGCCGCCCCGTTCCAGAATCAGAGGACGGAAACCGCACTCAGCCAGAAGCAATCCGCAAAAGATTCCGGCCGGGCCAAAGCCTACGATTACGGGACGGCCGTTCATTGTTTCCTCGCCCAGTGGCAAAAGAAGCGGCTCGCTTTTACTGAATCGGATGCCGAATTTCTGCAAGGTCTCCTCTGACGCGCCTGTTTTAGCGGAAACCTCCGCCCACACAGAGCAGACAAAGGACACCTCCCGCCGCCGCGCATCGATGGATTTGCGATGCATCTCCAGCCGGGTGGGATCGCCCAGCATACCGCAGGCACGAATCCGCTTGCGGGCTTCGGCAAACACGGCCTCCTCCGTCATGTGGACAGGCACGCGGATATTCTCGATCAGCACGCGGCATTCGTCCCGTGCTGTGTTGTTGTTTATCAATTTATTCTCACCTGCACCGTATACTCGCCGATCTCATACGCGCCATCCGCATAGGAGGAATCGATACGGATCGCCGCACTTTCCTGAATGATGCCGGATGTGTTCTTCGTATATCCACTCAGATCCACGACGGCCGAGAAATCCGTAGGTCGGAGCTTGCTCAGTTGCTCCAGTGTTCCCCGCACGGTAACGAACAAAGATTTTTCGAGAATCTCATAATCGATTCCCACCGCGCCGGTGACATCGATATCCGTTACGGTAAATATAGTTGTATAGGTTCCGATATGCGTTACGTCAATCGTCACATTCTCCGTTCCGTCAGCGGCAGAAAGTCCATCCGGCAGGTTCAAGGGAACCAGTTGGGTTACGTCGCCCACGATCTTCTTTTCATCCAGAGTAGTCACAACGATCTCCGTCATGGGATCCAAAACAGCGGGGTCACCCTTGATCACAAGTGTTTCGGGACGGATCTGCACGGCTGCGTTGGATTCATTGAAATAGCCGTGCTTGAAAGCCACGCTGAGGGGCAACTCTTTTTGAGTGAACACCGGAATCTCCACCGTGACGTAGGTGTTGGACATTTTCAGGTATCGGTCATCCGCTCTCTGGCCGTATTCATCCATCAGCACCAGTTTACCGGAGGCGGTCATGGATGCCTGGATATTGCCCAACTCCAGAATCACCTGGGCATATTCCACATCGTCCAAAGCAGATTTGGGGCCGGTTACCACAATAGTATCGTATTCGGGGATCAGACGGCCCATCTCCAGATGGCTGGCCATGGTAAAGGAGGAAATCTTCGCCTCCACATCCACCATCTTGCTGGCGCGCACATCACAGTACACGCTGATGGTGCTCTCGGACACCGATCCCACCGTCAGACCGGAGGGGGCTTCCACATAGATCGGCACCGCATGGGACCCTGCCGTTTCGATCTGGGAAACATCCGCGTACACGTGAATATCTCCGCTGGAAATTTTGTCGATCAGGCTCTTTTTGCCGATGATTGTGACATCAACCGTATTGCCGTAGCCGCTGTATACGGAAAGGCCGCTTTCCCCATCCAGCATCTGCGTATTGATCAATTCCACAGACAGGGAGTGGAACACTTCTTCATGGGCAGGACTATCCACCTGCATAACATACAGCCAGATCAGGAAGGCAAAGATCACACAGACAAGCTTTTCCACCCACGCATGACCGGGCTTCAGGACGGTTTTTTCTTCCCCGGAGGAAATTTCCGTTACCGGTGTACTGTTTTTATTCATCCGCGCCTTCTCCTTTCTGTTTCTTCTGCTTCTGATTCTCCCCTTTATTCCGGATGAAGCGAAGTCTTGCTTTCTTAGCGATACCGGCAGTATTCTCCACAAGATAGGACTGCAATTCCTTCGCGAGGGATTTTTCATTAAAGCCCCGCTTCAAACTGCCTTCGTATGCGACGGAGATCATTCCCGTTTCCTCGGATACCACGACCACCACAGCATCGCTATTCTCACTCATACCGATGGCGGCACGGTGGCGGGTGCCCAGATCCTTGATGATGTCCGGATTGGTGGACAGAGGAAGCAGGCATCCGGCGGCATACAGCCGTCCGTCACGAACGATCAGCGCACCGTCATGGAGAGGCGCTTTATTGAAGAACACGTTTTTGATCAGGAAGGAGGAGGGATCGGCGTTGATCACGGTGCCGGTGAGGATCAGATCGCCCAGTTTGGTGGAACGCTCAAACACGATGAGCGCGCCGGTTTTGCTGGCGGACATATCGGACACAGCCGATGCCACAGATTCGATCATGGAATAAACGGAAGAGCTTCCCTTCTGCTCACCGATGCTGCGGATACCCTTCAAGGATTCGCCGCCCATCTTCTCCAGGGCCGTACGCAATTCCGGCTGGAACAGCACCACCAGCGTGATCAGTCCGACCTGGAGCACGTTCTGCAGAATAAACTGCATGGCATGCATTTCCAGAATACCGCTCAGAATCTGGACAGCGATAATACACACGACGCCCAGAGCCAGTTTTCCCGCCCGACGGTCACGAATAAATTTATACACGTAATAAAGCAGGAATGCCACGCCAATAATATCAATGACATCAAAAAACGATATGGATTTTATGGTTCTCAGCATACTTCCGAGAGAATCCGTCAACCATGCAGGCAGCATATGTTCCTCCATACAAGCATAATATCCTTATTATATTATTTTACCACATCTTTGCACGTATTTCAAACCCTATTTTGATATTTATGATAAAAATATCACACTCTTGTTCTGCCCGGGGAAAACACAAGGTATCCATGGCATTTATATACTTATGCAAGCAATATTGTTACTCATAATTTCACTCGTCCGGAGCATAGTAATCCCAGTGATTCACAGACCACGCGAAGGAGTAACCGCTGATAGCAGCGGACCAAAAAAATATGGTAAAGAAATTATTACACACAGCCCTCGCTTTGCTGATACTGACCGTGTCTCTACTGGGTGCGGCCGATTACTGGATTGAGGATACCCTGTCCTGCCGCACGGGATCTCCTCTGCCGACAGATGGATGGGTACAGATCCAAGCGCAGGACCGGGCCGTCGCCGCAGATACCCGCACGGATGTGCGGTACAACGCCTCCCTTTTGGGAATCATTCCCCTGAAGCAAATCAACGTCCGGCAGTACGGCGATATCCGGCTGTGTCCCGGCGGCATGCCGTTCGGTGCCAAAATGTTCACCGACGGGCTGATCGTGGTGGGATTCACCGATGTGGACTGCAGTACCGGATCCCGCCAACCGGCCAGAGACGCGGGTGTGCGCGTCAAGGATATCGTTCTGAAGATCAACGGTGTTCCTGTGGGAACGGCGGAGAACATGGGAAAACTGG
>JAZSCY010000275.1:0-5506 GCA_045530875.1 Eubacteriales bacterium | reverse complement strand
CACATCCGCTCTCCAGAACCGAAAGGAGCGCCTTATCCCGCCGCTCCTCGTAGGACAGATTACCGGAGGGTGCCAGATACGAGCAGCGGCGGCACATACCGTGACCGCTTTCTCCGTTTTTGCGCCGGGGACACAGCCGTTCCTTGGCCACGATCCGACAGCATCGCAAAGACGGGCACTGCTCACTCAGGGTTTTCACCGCTTCCAAGGCCACGTTGCCCGTAACGGTTTTTGCCGTAAAATAGAACACCCGATCCCCATATCCGGCACCCAATGCCCGCAAGGCGGGATACACACCGGACATGGTCTTGCCGATCCCGGTGGGGGCGCTGGCCAGCAAACGACGACCTGTCCGCGCACAACGGAACATTTCCTCCATCAGATCTCTTTGTCCCTCCCGGATAGTGGGATAGGGGAAGCGAAGTTTTTTCAGCTGTTCCCTGCCCTCGCCCATGCGACGGGCCTCCATGGACAGAAACGGCGCGGCACGCTCAAACAAAGCATCCAGAGAGCGAGCCAGCACAGCCCGGGCAAACATGCCCTCAAAGCAGCGCACGGCTCCGTCGGATTCCCGCACAAAGGCCATACGAATGGCGATGCTTTCCCGCTTTTCTTCCTCGGCCAGCATGCAGGCACACAGCATCACACGGGCCAGATAGGACGCGTCATCCCCGGGATACACCCGATCAGGGGAGCGCCGCACAAACTTTCGGTATTCGCAGCACAAGGTTGTCCCGTCAAAGGACACCGCATCGATCTCACCCCGGAAAACAAAGGAAAAACCATCCGCTTCCCGCACAGCGGAAACCGGCACATTTCGACGGACATCGGACAAACCCTCGCCCAGATGACCGTCTCCAAAGCTTGCGTGAAATCCCGTAGGCACACCCGCTTTGCGGCGGGCAAAAGCGCACAATTCTCCCACGTCCAAAAGGACGGTGCGAAAATTCTCACCGAATGTCAGATGCATGGCTCCTCCTTTCCGTCATAATCTGACGAATCCTTCCCCAAATCCCCGTTTTCCTGTGGAACGTGGCATTTTTGCTGATTCATTGGCCCGGGGAAAAGATTCCCTTTTCAAACGATTGACATAAAATAATATCAGGTGTTATAATAATACATACATTCTATGGATTGGATCGGATAAATATGAT
The DNA here is from genome assembly GCA_045530875.1 of Eubacteriales bacterium. Classification (GTDB taxonomy): domain Bacteria; phylum Bacillota; class Clostridia; order Oscillospirales; family CAG-272; genus SIG701. The sequence continues at coordinate 4,352 of JAZSCY010000275.1, read as the reverse complement.
TCTGAATCAAAAACAAACCACTCTTGCCTATCGCTGTCCTCACTGCGGCTCCGCTGTGACCAGCCTCATCGGCGTGTTTTCTCTGTCCGCCGACATGATCCGCATGAAGTGCCCCTGCGGAGGAAGCGATCTTTCCGTGGTATACACAAAGGATAAAAAAGTCCGTCTGCAGATTCCCTGTTTCCTCTGCCCGAAACCGCACACCTTCACCATCTCCTCCCAGCTCTTCTTCGAGACGGATCTGATGGCATTCCCCTGCCCCTATTCCGGGATAAATATCGGATTTGTGGGGAACAAGGAATCGGTGGATCAGGCGTTTGAGGACGCGAACCGGGAACTGGAGAGCATTTTGGGAGAGAAAGAGTTTTCCTCTCTGTCCGGCAGTCGGCAGAACCGCCCCGACATGTTCAGCGATCCCCAGATCATGGACATCATCATGTACGTGATTCACGAATTGAATGCAGAGGGGGAGATCCGGTGCAAATGCCCCGAGGGACACGGTCACTACGCCGTGGATATTTTGGATGAGGGAGTAAAAATCTCCTGCGAGGACTGCGGCGCCTCCACGCTCATTCCCACAGACAGCATCGTCAGCGCCAACGCCTTCCTGCACTGCACCCACATCGATTTGGAATAAATTTGTCGCATCCGGTAGCAAAACGCCGCCCCGGTCATAGTATAGTATCAGGAGCGGCAACAACCGCTTCCGCGGGTGAAAATCCCGCAATACTATGAAACGATAAGGAAGACGGAATATGGGATGCATTTGCGAAATTTTTGAGAACGAGACTTTGTGGCTGATTCTGCTCACCCTGCTCATCCTGACCCTTGTATGCGGCAATGGCTGCGGCGGTGGCTACGGCACCAACAACTGCGGCTGCAGATAACAAAAACAAATGGGGGGGGGAATGCCTTCGGGCATTCCCCCGGTTTTTTATTGATCAGAGATTGTACTGACGAATCTTCTCTGCCAGGAAACGGGCGGCCATACCGATATCTTCCTCCGGTGTTTCGCCCACTTCGCGCTCGATGGTAAGGAATCCGTCAAAGCCGGTTTCCTTCAGCGCGGGCAGATAGGTGTCAAAGTTTACACCGCCCTGACCGAGGGGAAGCTCCAGATACTTTCTTCCCATATCCATCATTTCGTTGTGCGCCTTGGCCTCGGGGCTCAATTCCACGCCCTCTGCCATGGTACGCTGCAGCTTGATGCCGTCCTTGGCATGGGTATGTACGATGTACTTGCCCAAGGTCTTGACCGCGGTCTCGGGACGGTCGCCCGCCACCATAACCAGATTGGCAGGGTCGAAGTTGACACGCACGCCGCCGGCATCCAGAGAATCCAGGAAATCGCACAGAACGGTAGCCAATTCGGGGCCGGTCTCCACAGCAAAGGCAGAGCCGATGGAATCCGCATACACCGCCAGCTCGTGGCAGGCTTCCCGCATGATCTTCTTCTTCTCATTTTCCTCCACCGGTACTACGCCGATGTGAGTAGTCACCACGTTGCAGTTCAGTTCCTTGGCCAGGTCCAGAACCCGCTTGGATTTCTCCACGTAGATCTTATTCTTTTCCGGATCGGCAAATCCTACACAGAAGTCACCGCAGATGGCGGAGAACACCATACCGTGGGAATATACAATGTCCAGAGTTTCCTTGATCTTGGCCGCCGTCATGTTTTCGGGCGCCAGCTCACCGTAGGTAGCGTACGCCTGAATGCCCTCCACACCGAGAGCCGCTGCCTTTTCCACGCCGCCGCGGAAGCCGGCTCGGAAGGATTCTACCATTGCACCTATTTTCATAATACTTGTACCGTCGGATCCTGGGATCCGCCTTTCCTATTGATTGTTTTCATTATACAGCAACGACTGCAAATAATCCATGTAGAATATCACATTTTTTCGGAATATCTACGAAAACTTATTATCCCCGCTTCAGCTTTTCCCGCCGGATATCGCTGCCGGCAAACAGAAGGGGACGGAACTCGCCGAACAGACGGCTGGTGATCCGGTCCGCATAGCGGGTACGCAATTCGCTGTGGGTCAGATTCGTGTTGATGATGGTGGACAGGTGGTTGTTCAGTCTGGTGTTGATAATGTTGTACAGGCAGGCCACGGTAAAATTGTTGGTCAGCTCCGTGCCCAGATCGTCCATGATCAAAAGCTCGCACCGCAGATATTTTTCCTCCCCCGCCTCCTCATCCCGGCCGAACTGGGCCGATTCAAAGGCAGAGAAAACACCCTGGGCGGTATCGTACACCACATCAAATCCGCTGTCGATAACCAGACGGGCGACAGAGGTGGACAGATGGGTTTTGCCCAGTCCTGTTCCGCCGATCAGCAGATAATTCTCCCCCCGACGGCTGTCGAAGTGAGCGGCAAATTCCCGCAGTGTGCGGTAATTGGTTTCCATACCGCCGCGCTCCTGCGCCGGATAGTAATCCAGGGAGAAGGTATCAAAACTCTGGGACTGCATCAGTCGGCCGATGCCGGAGGATTCATATCCCGCCAGAATCAGTTCCCGCCGCATACAGGCGCACATTTTCGTGCCGACGAATCCCGTATCGCCGCATGCCTCGCAGCGGTAGTGGATATCGGTATAATCCGCCGGGTATCCCGCCTGCGCCAAAAGTTCCCCGCGCGCCCGGCGCAAGGATTCGTTTTCCTTTCGCATATCGGCTACCGCGCCGTCCACATCACCGCCCCGCAGTGCCGCCGCCATGACCCGGGAGCCCACCGATGCGATCTGCCGATCCAGATCCGCCACAGCGGGGATATCCCGATACAGCTGCTGCTTGCGGCGCTCACTTTCCTCGGCGGCCTGATGCCGACGAGTCACAAATTCTTCCCGCACCCGGGCGATATTCTCACGGTTGAACGCCATGGTCATCCTCCTTTGCACCGTCATAGGAGCGGCTGAGTGCCGCCTCAAAGAAATCATCCGTATCAAAATTGCCCATAACGCTCTTGGCGGACGCAGGCTTCTCTTTTTCTGCCTCTCCCGCCTCTACCAATTCAAGGGTATTCCAGCCCTGGGCGTGCCATTTTTCCAGGATGGCGTTGGTATAGGGAACCGAAGGCTCGCCGGTGGCACTGACCGTAATCTCATAGGCACGGGCGATCACGTCCTGGGGCATTTCCCACTCGGAAACCCAGCGGAAGAAAGCCTCCCGCTCCCGCTTGATCAGCGCCCGCTTGCCGATGCCGAACAGTTTTCTGAGTTCATGCTCCGCATCGCTGGCGCGGTCCACCTTTCGCAAATGAAGATCCAACTGCTCATAATTCACAATGCCTCCGTCGTGGAGAGTGATAGCCATCTTTTCAATATAGCGAAGAGATTTAATATCCCGCTTGGCGCAGTGGGCAAACAACAGCAATATGTACTCCGGATCCAGGGACAGATAGTCCAGAAGCCCGATCACGATCTCCGCCTCGGAGGTGTTGAAGATCTTGCCCAACTCCTGCTGACAGCAGTCGATGAGATTGGAGGCAGAGGGATGGCTTTCCAGATACCGCGCCGCCTCGTCGGTATTGTAATGGGGCAATTCCGCCGCCCGCTGGGGTCGGCGCGTTTTCTTCGGGGAATCTCCCTCACCCGCTGACGGGAAGGACATTCCCACAACGGAGATCACGCCCGCATCCACCCAGTAGCGCAGTGCGTCCTCGATATCTTTTTTGGCCACGCCGCTCTTCTCCGCCAGGGCGTCCGGGGTGCATTCCCCTTCCCTCAAAAGGACCAGAAGAGCCGCCAGCTGATCCCGTGTGGCGTTTTTCCACAGAGATTCGTCCTCCGGCACCGGCACCACCGTCACCCGGGTTCCGAAGTGGGGTGTGATCTTGATTTTCGTCAATCGCATAACATAAAATCCGTAATTTTCTATAGATTTTTTATGGTTTTACACAGACTTTTCCACTTTCCACAGGGGTTTTCCACAACCTTTTTTCGGAAAACTCCGTGATTTGCCTTGATTTGCACCCAGTTTTCCACAATCTGTTGAAAACCCTGTTGATATTTGGCGCGTGTCATGATATAGGGATGTTTTCGACGCGCGTGGATTTAGGCAGAATTTAAACGAAGTCCGCTTCCTCGTCGGAAGCATAGGCATTGAGGGATTCATCGGCCAAATGACCCTCCAAAAATTCAAAATATGCCTGGGCTCCGATCATGGCAGCGTTGTCCCCGCACAGCGACAGAGGCGGAACCGTCAGAGTCACGCCCATCTCCTTCGCCACCGATTCCACCGCCGCACGGAGGTGGGAATTGGCAGCCACACCGCCGGCCATTACCAGGCGGCGGATATTCTTTTCCCGGATGGCGCGGCGCAGTTTTGCCGTCACCCCATCCACTACGGCACG
>JAZSCY010000023.1:0-2184 GCA_045530875.1 Eubacteriales bacterium | reverse complement strand
ACATTTCGTCGGGGAGTTCCGCATCCTCCGGCCCCATGAATTCCAGATATTTCGCCGTCTCCGGGTCGATAATGTAGATCTCTTTCTCCGGCCACGTCAGGGGAAGGATCTCCTTCAGGCCTTTCGTGGCGCCCACGCAGTCGCCGTCGTTGCGTATGTGACGGAACAGAATGATCCGATCGTACTCCTGTATTTTATCAAGAATCTGTTTTTTGATTTCGTAATTCATTTTGCCTCTCCTTTCGCCATGTCATCCAGATCCTTCAGCATGGCCATGGCTGTTTCAAAGTCCGGCACCGTGGCACCGCTGGCCTTGGCATGACCGCCGCCGCCGTATTTCACCGCAATGGGATTGATGTTGGGTCCGCCGGATCGGATCTCGCACAGAATCCCGTCCACATCCTCGGTGAAATTGACCCAGATATCCGTGCCGCGGATGTCTGCCATGGTGTTCACCATACCGCGGGATGCGGAAAATACGCTGATGCCCAATTCCGCCACTTCCTCTTTGGTGGTGTAGATATAGGCCACCCGGTTTTCCGTGAATTGCACTTTTAGAAGGAACTGTGCTTTCCTCTTTTTGTTTTCGTAATCATCCGCATACAGCTCCCGATAGATCTCGCCGGCATCGAAATCTGCTTCTCGCAGATGGGCAGCCAGACGGTGGGTGCGTGCGGTGGTGCAGTCATAGCGGAATCGGCCGGAATCCGTCACCATGCCGGTGTACAGCGCCTTGGCGGCCTGTGGTGGGATACTCAGACGGCACTCCATGGCAAATTCCGTGATCAGTCCGCAGCAGCTTTCGTAGGTGGAATCGATCACTTCCGCATCGGCCACTTTGCCGGTGAAAATGTGGTGGTCGATCCGTGCCGTTTTTGCGGCAAGACGGTATCGGTCGTCGCTGATCAGCGAGGCGGCACCCGAGTCCAGAATGATGGCCAGCGCGCCCTCGTACATGCTGTCGGGAATCTCGTCCATGGCGCCGTCGCCGATGAAGCGATAGTTGCCCGGATCATCTCCCACGGTGTATACAGTTTTGTCGGGGAAATTGGCTTTCAGAATATACTTCAGACCGAACTGGCTGCCCAGCGCGTCTCCGTCCGGGCGTCCGTGTCGGTGCAAAATAATGGTGTCGTGATTTTGAATCTCGCGGAGTATGGCTTCAAACATGGCGTATCTCCTTTGCGTGATGTCTGCCTTGCAATTTTCATCCGGGCAGAGTATAATAGATGCAGAGAAAACCTCTGAACATTTTATTATACATGAATTCCGATAAAAAAGCAAACAACTTTTCCAAATACGTAAAAAATCTGGCGGGAGGTGCCGAAATGAAGCTGCTGATCGTGGATGGAAGCAATCTGCTCTTTCAGATGTTCTACGGAATGCCGGCCCGGATCACCAATTCCCGGGGCAAGGCCATCCAGGGAACTCTGGGATTTGTGGGTGCGCTGCTCAAAATGATCCGCGCCGTATCGCCCACCCACGTGTTCGTGGCCTTTGACGGGGAGTGTGAAAACGCCCGCACCGACATCGATGGGGAGTACAAGGCCAACCGCCCGGATTATCACGACGTGCCCGAGGAGGAAACGCCCTTTTCCCAGCTGCCCGACATTTTTTGTGCCCTGGATTATCTGGGCATCCGATATCGGGAAACGGAGTGTTGCGAAGCCGATGATTGGATTGCCGGATACGCCCACCGCTATGGCGGCGACGGGGATGTGGTGATTGCGTCCCAGGACAGCGATTTCTTCCAACTGATTACCGATCGGGTGCATGTGCTCCGGTATCGGGGAGATCATTCCACCTTGTGCGATCCCGCGTACATCCGTCAGAAGTTGGGCATCGATCCCAGTCGCTACGCCTCCTATAAATCTCTGACGGGGGATACGGCGGACAATATCCGCGGGGTGGATAAGATCGGCCCGAAGACCGCCGCCGCTCTGATTAATCAGTTCCGTGACGTGGAGGATCTGATCGCCCGCGCGCCCGAGATCGAAAAGCCCTCCGTCCGCGCCTCCGTTATGAACAGCACGGATCGCATCCGCCGCAATTACGCCCTCATTGCCCTCTCGGGGGAGGCGGATCTGCCGTTTGCGATCGAGGATTTGGCCTATACGTACACCGGCGTCACCACCACCCAGGTGCTGGCGGGAATTGGGGTAAGGTGAGAGAATTCCCCATAAT
>JAZSCY010000391.1:0-4639 GCA_045530875.1 Eubacteriales bacterium | reverse complement strand
AACGTGGGATGAACAAATTTCTCCGTAACAAATGTGTTGCCCCCGTCAAAGGAGTACAGAACTCCCATACGCCACGGAAGATCCGTAGCAGCGCCAAACGCCTCCACGTTCACAAAATTGCCCCAACGGCCGATGATCTGGCCCACCATAACGGCAGGACCGGCGATATCGGCGACAACGGAAAAACGGAGACGCTTCCTTCTGGCAACCACGATTGCGGCCAAAAATCCGGCGATAATACCGCCATAGATAGCCAGGCCGCCATTCCATACGGCCACGATATTGTACAGCGTGCCCGTCAGATTTTTCCAGAAGGAGCCGCCAGTCACCAGGTACTGATCAAACTCCATAAACACATAATACAGACGCGCGCCGATGACACCGAATACAATCAAGAACAGCGCCAGATCAATAATATCGTCCGATTTGACGCCCTCAAATTTCGCGTGCCACAGCGCATACAGCACAGCCAGAATCATACCGCAGGTGATGATCAAGCCATACCAATTCACATCAATGCCGAACAGCGAAAAGGCAATCCGATCCATATGGAACGGCTCAATCCCCAATCCGGGAAAGGATACATACGTCATGATTATTCCTCCTTGTTTTTGGTTTTTCGGGGCAAAACCAAGGCCATGGCCGTCTTTGCCTCGATAAACAACTCCCGCAACACGCGGTTGGCATCCTCCACGGTAATCGATGCGATGATCTGGGGCTCCTCAAAGGGATCTTCCCCATCCAAAATCGTATCCATCATGTTGTGACAGATCTCCGACGCATCATCAAAAGAGGATACACAGTTGGCGTAAAGCACACGCTTGCACCGCTCAAAGGCGGCCGGGTCGATTCCGTCCTTCTGCATTTGCGCAATATAGGCAGTGTATTTCTCGTACACCGCTTCCGGATCGCTCGACTCGCCGGTGATCACGTTATGGGAAATCTCCAGGCAGTGCGTAAATCCGTAAGACAGAGAGGGCGATATCAGACCGGACTCATACAGATCGCTCCGGAAAGAGGATGCGCGGGAAAACAGCACATCATTCAGTATATCCATAATGCACTGCTTTTTCATCCTCTCACCCGGATCGTCGGAAATATCCGTGTCCTTGACACCGATGGAGAACAGCGGCTTGGATATCTGCATCTCGCACACGAAACGCTTTGACACCGGTTCAGCCGGCTCCTCATCGCGAAGCACCTCAAAGGGTACATCCGTCATTTCAGTAAGCACATCATCTGCCACGGAAAGCACCTTTTCCGGCGTGACATTACCGCACACAAACAGAGCCATATTGTGCAGATTGTAAAATACACCGTGAATATCCAGCAAAGTATCGGCCGTGATACCAGTGATGCTGTCCACCGTACCGGCCACACGGATACGCTGATTATTCTTGTGATACAGCGCATTCATCAGCCCATAGTACAAAGCATCGCCGGGCTGATCCTCGCACATCTTTATCTCCTGGGAAATGATTTCCTTCTCCCGTTCCACCGATTCTTCCGTGAAATGGGGATGCGTCACCATATCCAGCAAAATGGCCAGGGATTCTTCAAACGATTCTGTGCAAGAAAACAGATAACACGTAGTCAGAGACGATGTAAACGCATTGGCATCCGCGCCGGTTTGCGCAAAATAATCGAACGCATCCACGCCGCCCTCCTGCTCGAACATTTTATGCTCCAGAAAATGAGCCGTGCCGTCGGGAATATGGATGAACTCGTCATTGGATGACAAACGGTAATCACAGTAGGCGCCGCCGTACTGGACAGCGACAGCGGCAAAAGCAGTAGACACGTCCTTGGGGCACACATAGATATCGAGACCGCTTTTGTGCGTGATTTTATAGTATTTCTCGTTCAGCAGGGGACTGATGCGCAAAAGAGACTCATTCATCCTCATCCACCTCCCCGCCGATTCCTTCCATGAAGTACACCGTATCCAGACAGATGCCGGATGCGGCTTGCGCTACATCCTCCCTTGTAATCTTTTCGATGTGGGCGATTTCCTCCTCCGGCATCACAGTACGGCCCGAGAGCATCCGCCCCAGCCACCACATTTCCATGGAGGACGGCTCGTCATAAATCTGCCGGAGCGCGGAACGAAGCGATATTTTGGCAGCACGCAATTCATCCTCCGTAATCTCGCCCTGCCGGATCAGATCCAGTTGGTGGAGGATTTCCGCCTGGGCCATTTCTTTCTTATCCCCGTCAATACCGCAGTTCACCATCATAACCCCCTTGATCAGATCCATCGAGGAGGAACAGTGATAGCACAACCCCAGCTTTTCACGGACATTCATGAACAGTTTGGATACCGGCCCGCTGCCGAAAATTTCGTTAAACACCAGCATGACAGCCCGTCCGCCGTCTGCCTCGGTCATGCCGGTTCGGAAGCCCAGGGACAGCTTGCTCTGACGCACCGGTTGTGTTTCGGAAATTTCTTTTATTGCGCTGACCTTCCGGATCACGTCTGTTGCGAGTTTCTGAGGTTCCGTGCGCGTAATCCCCGTAAAATTCCGGGCGAAGGCATCCGCAACCAAATCCTCTCCACCACGTCCTACATAGAATATCTCGCAGCGTGCGGAGTGCAAAAGGCTCTCATACGCCGCAAAGGTGCTCGCTGACGTGGCCTTTTCCACCTCCGCCATGGAGCCAACAGCAGAAATACCATATTTTTCGCCGCAGCACATTTCCTGATTGCATCGAAACGGTGCGTAGCTGTTTTTATTGTTGATCATGGCACGGATGGAATCCATCGTATCTGTTCTTGCGTGATCTGTGAAAGCGTCGCAAAACATGCCCGCCTCCGCAACAGGTCGAAACCAAAGATCACTCAGCACATCCAGCGCTCCGCGAAGCACATCCGTTTCGTCCGGCACCAGGCTGTTGTCCAGCATCCATGCACTTTGGCTGACAATCTGCGTCTCGCCCCGCTTGAAAACACGGTTCCGGCTCACAGAAAGATTGTACAGCGACTGATATCTTTCCGCCAGCAGGCGTGTCTCTGGATACGGAATGCATCCCTGAGAGAGAATTTGCGGAACAAGTGCATTATTCGCTGCCGTAGCCTCATGAAGCGGCACAAGAAAATTCACGGTCAGATAATTCGTTTTGAAGCGGTTGTGAGGAATATAATTCAGATAGACAGAATCGGCGATTTTCTGGCGAATCATACCGAAAACTCCTCTCAAGTAAATTTAAAACTGCTCTAACATACGAGAAAGGCGGCTGTCAAATAATTACAACCGCCAAAATCAGTCACAGAAGGCAAACGCCTTTCTTTGTACAATCACGAATCATATCCTCCGGCCAATACGAGGACTGTACCTCACCGATGTGGGCCTTACGCAAAAAGAACATACACATACGGGACTGACCGATACCGCCACCCATGGTGTACGGAAGTTCACCCTTCAAAAGACGGCGGTGGAAAGGAAGATTGGCACGCTCAGGACAGCCTGCCTCTTTCAACTGACGCATCAGCGCCTCTTCATCCACGCGAATACCCATGGAGGAAAGCTCAAACGCAATATCCAAAACGGGATAATACACAAGAATATCGCCGTTCAGAGTCCAATCATCGTAGTCCGGGGCACGTCCGTCATGAGGCGTACCGGACTTCAGTTTATCGCCGATCTGCATGAGGACCCCCGCGCCCTTATCCTTGGTGATGCGGTATTCCCGCTCCTTGGGTGTAAGGTCGGGATACATATCCTCCAGTTCCTGGGAGGTGATAAAATAAATATCTTCCGGCAAAAGACGGCCGATAAAATCGTATTCTTCGGTTATGTATATCTCCGTATGGCGCAGAACGCTGTAGATACAGCGCACCGTCTTTTCCAGCGTTTCATAAGTTCTCTCCTCACGGCGCAGAACCTTTTCCCAGTCCCACTGATCCACAAAGATGGAATGGATATTGTCCGTGGTTTCATCCCGGCGGATCGCATTCATATCCGTATAAAGTCCCTCACCGGGCTCAAAACCGTATTCACGGAGGGCCATGCGCTTCCATTTTGCCAGGGAGTGAACGATCTCCAGCTCACTGCCTCCGGGCAGATCAAAATGTACCGGACGCTCCACTCCGCTCAGGTTATCGTTCAAACCGCTTGTAGAATCTACAAACAAGGGAGCGGACACACGGGTCAGATTCAATTCAATAGCAAGATCGTGTTCAAAGAAGTCTTTGATCTTTTTGATAGCGACCTCTGTCTGGCGCAAGGTCAAATGGGATTTGTAGTCAGTGGGGATTTTCAAATCATACATAGGTGTTTGCTTGGCGGATACACCGCACTCCTCATCCATGGTAAAGTTTTTTGGTTTGGTATTTGGGATCACAAGTCAGATTCAGTCCCAATTTGGAGAACACATTGCTGTCCACATTGGACAAAATCACGGTGGAATGTGCTTCACAGTGACGGAGTTTGGAAACAGCGTCCATAGCCTTAGCCGCATTTTCGTTCACCGTAGCGCTGATAGACAGAGCGATAAGAATCTCGTCCATATGAAGACGGGGATTGTGATTGCCAAGATGGGTGACCTTCATCTGCGAAATCGGTTCGATAACCGAGGGGGAAATCAGATGCACGCTGTCGTCGATGCCGGCAAGCACCTTCAGGAAGTCGGATCGTAGCCA
>JAZSCY010000004.1:0-14076 GCA_045530875.1 Eubacteriales bacterium | reverse complement strand
CCCAAGAACTATTTGTCAACAGTGTTTAAATATTTTCTGAGAATTTTCCAATCCATTAAACCACCGATATAAAAAGCCGAAAGCAGCCATTACGACTACTCTCGGCATTCCTATTTCCTCTCGGAAGCGGAGTTTTTTGTTTTTCAATGCATAGAAAGACTTTTTCCATTCTCTGAGCACTTACCACCCATCATTTCGTCTATCGACATGCCAAGAATCCTTGCTATATCCGGCAAAAGAAATATATCGGGATAGCAAAGTTTTCTTTCCCATTTTGATACGGCAAATGCACTGACACCCAGCTGTTTTCCAAACTCGCCTTGCGTCATTCCCCGCTCCTTGCGGTATCGAAAAATGCACTCTCCTATACGAATTTCATTCATCATTTTATTCTTTTATACATCTCGTGATGGCGGATCATCATTCCAAAGGCGATCATCTCCCGACGGATCGTGCAGAAATCCTCATGATAGCGCAGAATGATCTCATTGACCTCTTTTTCAGTATACTCTCGCCCAAGATCAAACTGCTTCACTATCTCGGCAAGCACAATCTCCCGCTTTTTTCTCTGCGTCGGGATCTGTATCAGTCTGCCATATTTGAGAAAATGCGAGATAACTTCCTTTTTGTATTTTTCCTCGCTGTCAACGATCGTCTCGTCCGTTTTTATTAACTCGTACAGCGGTTTATCAAAAATTTCCCGGTTCAGCGAATAGATGATATAAAACTGGGAGCGAGAGCAGTTCACAACACCGGCGGCCTCCATTTTTTTCAAATGATAACAAATTGTGGCGGGAGTAAGCGAAAGTTCACAGGCGATCTTTTCCACATAGGAATCTTCCTTCAGAAGAATGTTGAGAATCCCAAGGCGGGTTTCGTCGGCCAGAAGTTTCAAAAGTTCCAGTTTTTCTTTCACTCGACCGCCTCCTTTCGCTTTTCCCATGCTTCCTCAAGACATTCTTTGGCAAACAGCAATCCTCCGATGCGCTCTTCCAGTTCGATCTTTTCCCAATCGGTGGCAAAAGGAAGTTTCGCTGTAATCTCTGTGATTTTTGACTCGGTAAAAGCTATGACACCATAGTACAGTGCGTAATCGCGCTTCTCTCCGTCGGGAGCATTATCGTAGAGCGCCACATATTCAGGAAAAGTAATAAATACGTTGTTGACTTCGGGGACTAAATAATGATTTACCTCATTTCGTTCGGCTGTTCGATGACTATGGAATAACGCATACCATATATTCGTTACTCCGGCATATCTGTATTTCGCACATTTATATTCCGTGATGTTGCTTTTTCTTTCCGCCGGATTTTTGTCCAGTGCATCACAGAAATCGTCTATTCTTTTTGTTTCCGCATTTATCCGTTCGATTGCGGTTTGATAATAACGTGAGTTGCTCATAATTCGTCCTCCTTCTCAAAAGCAAACGTAAACAAACCGTTCTGAGATCGGAAGTCACGCCACATATCCAAAATCTCATCCAAGACTTCTTTTTTGATTCTTGCCTTGAATATGGTTTGAGGATCGCCGTGTTTTTCTGCATTGGCAAGCTCGGTTTGGTATGTGTTGTAAAAATTCACCCTCATAAACAACTCGGGATAAAGTGAAACCGCCATAATTTCCTTTTCTTCCTCATGCAAACCGTGGTAATAGGCGGCAAGATCGGGAAAACGCCCCATCAGATTGACAAATCTTTTGCTCATCATCTCGGTGGCTTGATTCACGCCTGAAATAAGTCCTGCGGCTATTGCCACATTGTAAATACCTGCTTTCAGCTGCAAGGCTCCCCGTTCTGTGGGATGATCTCTGTCCACAGCGGCGGCGGCTTCCTTACAAGCATTCTGTTTTTCCTTTGTGATTCTCCACAGACCATCGTATATTTCTTGTTTGTTCATATAGATTATCCACCTCTCTGTTTTTGGCCGGCTCTACTGATATTATATCCATCTAATCACTTACTGTCAACAGTGTTTAGACAATTTTCTAATCAGTTAAACCACCGGTATAAAAACACCGAGAGCAATCACTACGACTGCTCTCGGTATGTTGTTTTTTCGACGAACGAAATGTTTCACACATTCTTTTTCCAGATGGAGGGGGAAAGGGCGATCAGCAAAGGATACAGTTCCAGTCGTCCTGCCAGCATATCGAAGGACAGAACCAATTTGGCAAATACGGAAAAATGAGCATAATTGCCGGTCGCTCCCACCATCCCAAGGCCGGGACCGATATTGTTCAGGCAAGCCACAACGGAGGTAAATGTGGTGGTAAAGTCGCATCCATCCAGCGCCACAAGAAGTGTGGAGGTGAGCATGATCAGCATATAGATGGCGAAATAGGAGGTAACGCCATGGGCTACCGCAGTGGGGACAGATACATTATCACAGCGGATCGCACGCACTTCCCTTGGATTGATCTGCTGACGGATCTCACGGAATGCAGTTTTGATCAGGATAATCACGCGGGATATTTTCAGACCGCCGCCCGTTGAGCTGGCACAGGCACCCACAAACATGAGCAGTACCAGAATCACTTTTGAGAAGGTCGGCCACAATTCGTAGTCTGTGGTCACATAACCCGTGGTGGTGATGATGGACGACACCTGGAAGAAGGCATCCCGCAAAGCGCGGAAGGCAGATTCATACCGGGGCAGGATATTGACGGTGATGCCCACAACGGATGCCGCCACAATCCCCAGATACCATCGCAACTCCTCACTTTTGAGGATTTTCATCAATTTTCCCGTCAACAGGAAATAATAAATATTGAAGTTCACGCCGAACAAAAGCATGAAGATACCGATCACGTAATCGATATAGGCGCTGTCGTAGTACCCAATGCTGGTATTCTTGATACCAAATCCGCCGGTACCGGCTGTGCCAAAGGAATGGACGATGCTTTCAAACAAAGGCATGCCGCCGAGGCACAGAAGGATGATCTCGATCACCGTCATGCCGGCGTAGATCAGATACAGAATACGCACGTTGCGGCGGAGTTTTGATACCAGTTTGCCAAAAGTGGGGCCGGGAGTCTCCGCTTTCAGAATATGCACGGCGGCGTTTCCGTCCGATCCTTCCTCCCGGGCACTGGGCAAAATCGCAATAGCCAGCGCCAGCACGCCCATGCCTCCGACCCAATGCGTCAGACTTCGCCAGAAGAGAAGGCTGGGCTGCATGGCTTCCACATTCGTCAGTATACTGGATCCGGTGGTAGTGAAGCCGGAGACCGTTTCAAAAAATGCATCCACAAAGGAAGGGATGGCATCGCTCAGACAAAACGGAAGGGCACCAAACACGGAAAAAAGCAGCCACATGGCCGTAACGATTACAAATCCTTCCCGGGCGTAGGATCGCCGGTCCTTCGGTTTGAAGCGGGATCCGATCAGGCCTGTGAAAAACATACCGACAGCCGGGAGCAAAATCGCCCAAAAGCAGCCGTCCCGATACAAAAGAGACACGATCAGCGGTGGAATGAAAAGCAGGGATGCCAGCATCATGATGCGTCCCAGATAATACACGATCAACCGTTTGTTCAAAAGGATTCCTCCTTTCCTCAAGTAGGATTCTTATTCCGCGATCTCGTCCAGATCCTGGAAATAGCGATTGGTAGTCACGACAATGACGCTGTCGTTCTTCATAATGCAGTCGTTACCGGAGGGGATAATGACTTTGTTTCCCCGGATGATACCCGCGATGAGGAGGTCTTTTTTCAAACTCAGCTCCCGCAGAGTGATGCCCAAAACCTTACTTCCCTCCCGGGCGACAAATTCGATGGCTTCCACCCGGTCATCCACCAGCTTATACAGCGTGGAAATATTGCTGCCGCCGGAATTCTGCACGGCGCGCACATACTGGACGATCATATTGGCAGTGAGCTGCATGGGAGAGATCAGACTGTCCAGTCCCACACTGCCCGTCATTTTCTTCAGGGAAGGTTTATTTACCTTTGTGATCACCTTTGCGTCACTCTGGCTCTTGGCAAACATGGACAGAATAATATTCTCCTCATCCAGCCCGGTGAGGGCCACGCAGGCGTCCGCCGTATTCAGCCCTTCGCTGATCAAAAGATCCTGGTCCGTTCCGTCACCGCAGATCACGGTGGCTTTGGGGAAGGCATCGCTGAGCCACAGGCATCTTTCCGGATCAATCTCGATGATCTTCACCCGGATGCCGGAATCCAGCAGCTGGCGGGTGAGGTAATACGCAATACGGCCGCCGCCGATGATCATAACGTCACGGATACGGGACACTGCGGTTCCCTGCTCCTTAAAGAAGGAAGACAGATCCGCGTGGGATGCGGTCACATGGATGCGATCTCCTGCCCGCAGAACGAAATCACCACTGGGGATAATCACGTCGTCGTCCCGGGTCACCGCACAGATCAGGACGCGGGATTTATAGGTGGTAGGTAGTTTGAACAGCGTCAAGCCGTCCAGGGCACTTCCCTCCTCCACCTTGATCTCCGCCAGGTCGATACGGCCTTTGGCGAAGGAATCCACCTTGATGGCGGAGGGCATGCGGATAATACGGGAAATCTCTCCCGCCGCATACAATTCCGGATTTACCATAGCGGAAAGGCCCAACTCATCCCGCAAAAAGGGCAGATGCGTGGACAGTTTGGGATCCCGCACCCGGGCGATGCAGCGATGGGTGCCCATCCGTTTCGCCATAATGCAGGAGAGAATATTCAACTCATCCTGGGCGGAGGTGGCAATCAAAAGATCCGCTTTATCGGCACCGGCCGCTAGAAGATCCTCATGGCAGGCGCCCGATCCTTCGATTCCCAACACATCGTACTCCGTGGTCGTATATTCGATGACGGAGCTGTTGGGATCGATGAGAGAAATATCGTGATTCTCATAGCGCAGATTCTGCACCAGGCTGAGGCCGACCTTACCGCCGCCTACAATAATGATATTCATAAATTACCTCCCACTCAAATTCCTGTATGGGTATCTTTACATTCTTTCTATCGTTACGGACACATCTCCGCCCGAGGGGGACAGAAGATAATACCGCGCGCTCATAGCGGGGATCTCATCCGCATCTCCATGGAACACGTGATCCGCGCCCATCGCAATCTCGGGCAAATGAACAGCCAGCGGACGGTCGCTTCGGTTCAAAACCATCAGCATGGAATTATCTCTTCCGTTATACCGCAAAACGATGGCATTATCCTGCGTACAACGGAGCAGACGGACGTATCCGTCCCGCAACACCGGTGTGTTCCGATGCACCGTGCCAATATGGCGGTAAAACTCTGTCAGATCGCCGTTTTCCCGTCCCCAGGGGAACGGACGGCGGCAAAAAGGATCGCCGTAGCCTTCCATGCCCGCCTCATCCCCGTAGAAGATGCAGGGCACGCCGGGCATGATACTGACGAGCTGATAGGCCATTTTCAAAAGGCGTATCGCCCGTGCACGCTGAGTATCGTCCATGCGCATCCGGGACAACTCCTCATTGGAATGACCGTAGGGATTGGTCCCGCCCAAAGCAGTGAGCACCCGCATGGTATCGTGGGTGCCGAGGAAATTCATCAAGGTATCCGCCGATGCTTTGGGATAATGGCGGTACACCGTGTTGACACAATAATCCAGCGCGCCTGCATTTCCATCCCGGATATAGGCAATCACCGCATCCCGCAAAGGATAATTCATCACGGAATCCAACTGAAGGCCACGCAAATACCGACGGCGGTAGGAATAGGCGATCTTATTGGACGCATCCTCCCACACCTCGCCGTAGATCATGGCGTTGGGATCACAGGCACGCACCCGGCTTCGCAGAGCATCCAGAAATCCGTCGCTCAACTCATCCGCGACGTCCAGCCGCCATCCGTCGATGCCTTTTCTCATGTAGCGGGCAATAATCCCATTCTCCCCAAGGATATAATCCCGGTAGGATTCGTTATCGCACTGCACCTTGGGCAGAATACCGATGCCCCACCAGCTTTCGTACACATTGGGATATTCCCGGAAGGAATACCAGGGATAATAGGGCGAATCCTTGGACTGGGCCGCCCCCAGAGAATCGTAGTGTCCCTGCTGGTTGAAATACTTGCTGTCCGCACCGGTGTGATTGAATACGCCATCCAGGATGATGCGCATCCCCTGCTCTTTTGCGGCGGCGATCAATTCATCCAAGGCCTCATCCCCGCCGAACATACTGTCCACGTGCTCGTAATCTCCGGTATCGTACTTGTGATTGGAGGGAGAATCAAAAATCGGGCTGAGGTAGAGGCAGGTGGCGCCCAGTGAGGCGATATAGTCCAGTTTTTCGATAATTCCGTACAGATCCCCGCCGAAAAACTCGTTATTCGGCAGATCCGCTCCCGGATAGGGAGCAAACTGGGGCGTTCCGTTTTCCCAATCCGGATTGAGAATGGCACCGGGCTTCACGCCGCAACGTCCGGATGAGTGAAAACGGTCCACGAAAATATGATAGATGATGCCGCCCCGCAGCCAATCCGGGGTGGTGAAATCCTGACGGTACACAAGCAACTGCCGCTTTCCCATCTCCCCGCAGGGAGTCAGATAACCGGCCGCTTCCCCATCGTATGTAACACAATGCTCGGGATAATACAAATCGTAGCAATAGTAAAACAGTCCGTCCTCCGCACCGGCACAAAGCTCCGCCGTATCCACATCCGCCGAAAAGCGGATCTTTTCGTCTTCCGCCCGTGCTGTCATGGGAAAGACCTGCATTTTCCCGTCAGCATCGTTATGGATACGAAGCATGGCGGTACTCACCCGATCTTTTTCGGGCACAGTCACGCAGAATCTCACGGAAGCACCAAACGGGAAAGAGCTCAGGGGAGTAACCTCCGCTGAGCCTTTACCGAGGATATACTTTTGTTCAGTCACTGCGTACTTCATCAATCCAGAGGACGCATATGCCAGATATTCTCCGCATACTCACGGATGCTTCGATCCGCTGCAAAGAAGCCGGCCTTTGCGATATTGACAAGGGATTTTTCCGACCAAGCCATAGAATCGGCGTAGGTCTTACGCATATTTTCGGAGGTGGCAAAATACGAATCGAAATCTGCCAGGCACATATAGGGATCGGACACGCCGTAGCCGTACAGCAGATAGCCTACGATATTGGTAAAGTTGTTGCCAGCAAAGCCGCGGCTGAGAGAATCCATAATATGGCGCAGACGGTCATTGCCCTGATAATAGGACAGGGACGCATAGCCGTTCTTCCACAATTCATCCACTTCTTCCGCACGCAAGCCGAAGATATAGATGTTATCCATACCCACTGCTTCCGCCATTTCCACGTTGGCGCCGTCCATGGTACCCAGGGTGAGGGCACCGTTGATCATGAACTTCATGCAGCCGGTACCGGATGCTTCTTTACCGGCCAGGGAGATCTGTTCGCTGATATCACTGGCGGGCATAAGGATTTCAGCGGTGCTTACGTTGTAATCCTCCAGATATACCACGCGGATGATCTCGCGGAGTTTGGGATCCCGCTCGATCTCCTGACCGAGGCTCCAGATCAGCTTGATGATATCCTTTGCCATATAGTAGCCCGGTGCCGCCTTACCGCCAAAGATGAAGGTGGTGGGCTGGATGTTGGCATTGGGATTGGCTTTCAGCTCGTTATAGTATGCGATGATCTTCAAGACATTGAGCAGCTGGCGCTTGTACTCATGCATACGCTTGACCTGCACGTCGAAGATGGAATTCGGATCCACCGTGATACCACGCTTCTTCTTCATTTCGGAGGCAAAGAACTTCTTGTTCTCCGCTTTGATCTCCTGCAGGCGGGTGAGGACAGAGGTATCCTGACGGAATTTCATAAAATTATCCAGCTGGGAGGGATCCTTGCGGTAACCGGTGCCGATGCACTCATCCAAAAGACCGGACAAACCGGGATTGGAGTAGCACAGCCATCTGCGGTGGGCAATACCATTGGTCACGTTGGTGAACTTATACGGCATAGCCTTATAATAATCGTGGAACACGCTCTTCTTCAGGATATCGGAATGGAGCGCAGATACGCCGTTTACCGTATGGGATGCGGCCACGCTCAGATTCGCCATGCGGATCTGGGAATAGCCAACCACAGCCATGCGGGAAATGCGCTCCCAGTCGCCGGGATACATATTCCACAAGTCAGCGCACAGGCGGCGGTTGATCTCCTCCACGATCATATAGATACGGGGGAGTTTCAGACGGAACAGATCCACGTTCCACTTCTCCAGCGCCTCGGGCAGGACGGTGTGGTTGGTGTAGGATACCACGCGGGTCACCACAGACCAGGCGGCATCCCAGTTATAGGAATAAATATCCATGAGGATACGCATCAACTCCGGAACGCACAGCGCGGGATGGGTATCGTTGATATGGATAGACACCTTATCGGCAAAATTATACAGAGAGCCGTAGGTGTTCAGATGCTCGGCGATGATGCTCTGCAGAGAGGCGGATACCAGGAAATACTGCTGGCTGAGGCGGAGCAGCTTACCCTCGTCGTGCTCGTCGGAGGGATAAAGCACTTTTGAGATAACCTCCGCGTCGGTGTTCTTCTGCAATGCCTGGACGTACTGTCCCTGGGAGAACAGATTCATATTGAAATTGGTGGTGTTACGCGCCTTCCACAGACGGAGTTTATTCACCGTCTTGCAATCGTGGCCGGAGATAAACATATCCTGGGGAACCGCCTGCACCTCATCGTACTCCGTATGGGTAATGGTGCAGTGATCGCCTTCCCAGTTCTCCTGCACACGACCGCCGAAGCGGACGGTATATGCCTTATCGGTACGGGGGGCCAGCCATGCGTCGCCGAAATTCATCCATACGTCGGGCAATTCCACCTGGTTGCCGTCGATGATCTTCTGCTTGAACAAACCGTACTCATAGCAGAGGGAGAATCCCATAGCAGGATAATCCAGCGTGGTGAGGGAGTCCATAAAGCAGGCAGCCAGTCGGCCGAGACCGCCGTTGCCCAGGCCCGGATCGGGCTCCATATCGTACAGGGATTCCAGATCAAATCCCAATTCCTTGAGGGCGCCTTCATACTGAGGAGCCAAATCCAGATTCCAGAGATTGTTCTTGAGAGAACGGCCGATGAGGAACTCCATGCACAGATAGTACACGGTTTTTTTGCGCTGCTTTTTCAGCTGCTCTTTATAATCAGCGCGCTTTTGCGCGAGGATGTCTTTCACGGTCAGGATGGTAGCTTTATACACCTGCTCCTGATTGGCTTCATCCGGTGTAACACCGAAATATCTGGCTAGTTTTTCTGTCAGATTCTGCTTAATCTGTGCCTGGTCTAAAACTGTGTTCATACTAATCGATTCCTTACTGTTGTAATAGGCACAACGGGGATGCTGTTCCCAGCATCCCCGTTGGATGTGCCGAACTATCGGCAATATTATATCATATTATTTTCATTTGGTAAAGGGGTAAACCGAAAATTCCTGCCGTACGGGCTTATGCTCTCATGGAATTGTACAGCTGCAGATATTGAGTGGCGGATGCGTTCCAGGAGAAGTCCACGCTCATGACGTTGCGGACCAGGGCATTCCACTTCTCTTTATCCCGGTACAGATCCAGAGCGCACTCCAGCACGTGCATCATTTCATGGGCATTGTAATTGGTAAAGGAGAATCCGTTGCCCTCACCGGTGTACTGATTGTAGGCATGGATGGTGTCATACAGACCGCCTGTTTCCCGCACTACGGGAATAGTGCCGTACTGGGACGCGATCATCTGTGCCAGGCCGCAGGGCTCACTCTTGGAGGGCATCAAAAACAGATCGGCGCCGGCATAGAATTTTTTGGACAGTGCCTTGTTGTACTCCAGTTTGGCGCAGAACTTGTCGGGATATCTTCTGCCCAGATCGGCAAAATAGTTTTCCATATCCCGCTCGCCTGTACCCAGAAGAGCCACCTGCACATGATTGCGGTTCAAAAACTCCTCCAGCACATGGCGGATCAGATCAAAACCCTTATGGGTAGCCAGGCGGGAGATCATGACGATCAAGGGCACATCCGGATCAGGAGCAAAGCCGCACACGGCCTGCAGATCCATCTTATCCTTCACCTTGCCGGACAGATCGTCCTTGGTAAACACAGCGGCGATCTCCGGATCGTTGGCACTGTTATAATATTCTGTATCGATACCGTTGATGATGCCGCTCAGCTTGCCGGAACACTCATGCAGCACATGATGCAGACCGGCGGAATAGTACTCCGTCATAATCTCGGAAGCATACCGGGGGCTGACCGTACTCACCCGATCGGCGCACACAAGGGCTCCCTTGGTCAAATTGATCGCGCCGTTGTATTCCACGATGGAGCGATCCCATTCTGCCAACTCAAACACATCCCCCAAAATGGAGAAATCGTACACACCCTGATACTCGATGTTATGGATGGTATACAGAACACGAATATTCTCATAACCGGGTGTCAGACCGAATTTCCGTTTCAGATAGATCACGGCGGGAGCAGTCTGCCAATCGTTGGCGTGCATAATATCCGGGAAGAACTGCATGGTCGCCATAAGCTCCATAACGGCCTTTCCGAAGAAGGCGAAGCGCTCTCCGTCGTCATAACTGCCGTACAGAGCCGATCTCTTGAAATAATACTCATTGTCAATGAAATAATAGGTCACGCCCTCGCGCACGGTGCTCCAGATGCCGCAATACTGGCTTCTCCAGGACAGGCGGACCGTGGTTTCGCACTCAAACTTCAACTCGTGCCCGAACTTCTCCCGCACAGACGGAAACATGGGAATGACCACACGCACGTCGCCCTCATCCCCCAGGGAGCGCTTTACCGCCATGGGCAAGGAGCCAAGCACGTCGGCCAGACCGCCGGTAGAGGCGAAAGGAAGCGCTTCCGATGCCACATACAAAATCTTCATAAACTCTATCCTTTCTTACACAGGGAGAAGTGACCGCAGCGGATACCGCGGTCACTCCGTCATCAGATCATTTTACCTTTTTCGATATAGTACGGCTGCACGTCGCATCCGGACAGCATACGGCCGTCGCGGATAACCACGTTTTTATCGCTGATTACGTAATTGAGGAACACGTTCTCACCGGTGATGGTATCCTGCATGAGGATGCAGTTCTTCACCGTGCAGTTGCGCCCTACCTTTACGCCGCGGAACAGAATGGAATTTTCCACCGTTCCCTCGATCACGCATCCGTCGGCGATCATGGAATTCTTCACGTTGGAAGTATCGCTGTAGTAGGTGGGCGTGGAGTTACGCACTTTTGTATACACCGGGCGATTGGGCACATCAAACAGAGACTTGCGTGCATACTCGTCGCCAATCTGCTCCATGCTGCAGCGGAAATAATCCGAAAGAGAGGACACACAGGCAAAATATCCGTCGTACTTATACACACGGAAATTTCTTGTGTCTTTATAGCGGTTGATAAAATCGCGGGTCATGCTGTTGTAATCGTGGGCGATCGCATCCTGCACCATGTAAAGCAGGTAATCCGTACGCATAACCACGATGTTCAAACTCACATCGGCCTCTCCCGCAAAGCTCTTCGGGTGAGGCAGAACGTCGGTAATCCGTCCCGTATCGTCGGATGCAAACAGCACATTGGCAGCCGCCTGGGCATCGGTAAGCGTCATGGCCTTCACGGCCACGGTAATGTCGGCCTTATTCTTGATATGATCCTCGATGATTGCCTTGAAATCCACGTTGCAGATCACGTCGCAGTCGCTCATGACCACATACTCGTCTTTGATCTTGGCAATAGAATTATACACACTCTTGAGTGCTTCCAGGCGGGTGGTATAAGAAGACGCACGCGCCGTATCTCCGGCCATGATGTTGGGCGGGAGGATCTTGATACCGCCGGAGCGGCGTGCCAGATCCCAGTCTTTACCGCTTCCCAGATGATCCATCAGAGACTGATAGTTGGACTGTGTAATTACGTCGATATTGAATATGTTGGCATTCACCATATTGGACAAGGTGAAGTCGATGAAACGGTAACGGCATCCAAACGGAACGGATGCAATGGTGCGGAGTCTTGTCAATTCCGGAATATTGTTATCGTGAATATTAGAGAAAATAATACCTGTAACAGCCATTGGATGTCCCTCCCTTACTTATGTGCTTTCTCTGCCAGATATTTTGCGTTGACCATAGCACCGCCCGGAATATCCGTACCGGGAGCAATGCTCAGGCCGCTGCCTATCAGAGCGATATTCTCCGGGGTGCTCTTGGTGCGTCCGATCACCGATCCGGCGCCGATTTCCGTATCGCTGTCGATGATGGAATAATTCACCGTTGCACCCTCGCCGATGGTTACGTTGCTCATGATCACAGAGTCTTTCACATAGGCGCCGCGGGCAACCTTTACGCCGTTGGTCAGGACGCAGTTCTCTACTACGCCGTGGATCTCACATCCTTCTGTAATGAGGGAATTGGTAACACGGGCAAAGTCGCCGATGAAGTGGGGCGGCTCTGCATTGTTGCGGAAGTAGATACGCCAGGCAGGATCGTGGAGACGGAAGGCGGGATCGCTTCCCAACAGATCCATATTGGCCTCCCACAGGCTTCCGATGGTTCCCACGTCCTTCCAATAGCCTTCGAAGGCGTAGGCGTACATGCGCCGGCCGTCGTTCAGCATGGCGGGAATCACGTTCTTACCGAAGTCCTTGGAGGAATTGAGATCCGCCTCGTCACGGATGAGATACTCCGTCAGGAGCGCCCGGTTGAAGATATAGATACCCATGGAGGCTTTTGTGCTCTTGGGATGCGGAGGCTTCTCCTCGAATTCCAGGATTCGATTCTCCTCATCGGTATTCATGATACCGAAGCGGCTGGCCTGATCCAGCGGAACATCCAACACGGCGATGGTGCAGTCCGCGCCGGTTTCCTTATGCTGCTTCAGCATCTTGCTGTAGTCCATTTTGTAGATATGGTCGCCGGAGAGAATCAGAACGTAGTCGGGATCGTACCGATCGATGAAGTTCAGATTCTGGTAGATGGCGTTTGCTGTACCCTTATACCAATCCGCGCCGTTGCTTCCCTGATAGGGCGGAAGAACGCGGACACCGCTGGACACACGGTCCAGATCCCAAGGCTCACCGTTGCCGATATACTCGTTCAGCACCAGGGGCTGATACTGTGTCAGAACACCCACGGTATAAATGCCGGAGTTGACACAGTTGGACATGGGAAAATCGATGATACGGTACTTGCCGCCGAACTGGACTGCAGGCTTTGCTGTTTTCTCGGTCAGTGTGTACAGACGGGATCCCTGCCCACCGGCAAGGAGCATGGCCACACACTCTTTCTTCTTGTACATGTTTGTCACCTCGTATTGTTTGTTCTCTTCCCGGAAGGCATTTGCTTTTGGAATATAACAGCGCCAAGCGGCGGAAGGGTTATGGAAATGGTATTCGTGCGGCTTCCGTCCTCATAGGTATGAGTGGATGCCTTGCACGCACCGTTCAGCCGATCCTCCCCACCGAATGCGGCCGCATCGGTATTGAGAATCTCGCGGTAGGTTCCGCTCTTGGGAACCTCCACCATCAAATTTTCCCGACACACGGGAACGAAGTTGAGAACGATCACCAATTCATGTCCGGCGGAATCGATGCGGCGGTAGGAGAGAACTCCCTCGTCCGCATTGTCCGGATCGATCCACTGGAAGCCGTCCCAGCCGTCATCGATCTCCCACAACTCCGGATGATCCCGGTACAGGTGGTTGAGCGTCTTTACGAAATGCTGCATCTGGGCATGCCGGGGATACTCGGTCATGAACCACTCCAGGCTGTTCTTATAGTCCCACTCACGGAACTGGGCGTACTCGCTGCCCATAAACATAAGTTTTTTGCCGGGGAGCGTCATCATGTAGGTGAGGAAGGTACGCATAGACGCGAACTTTTCCTCATAGCCGCCGAACATTTTATCAATCAGAGACTTCTTTCCGTGCACCACCTCGTCGTGAGATACGGAAAGAATATAATTCTCGGAAAATGCGTACATCAGGGGGAAGGTGAGTTTGTTATGAATACCGCGGCGGAAGAGAGGATCCGTCTGCACATACTCAAACATATCGTTGGACCAGCCCATATTCCACT
>JAZSCY010000293.1:0-1936 GCA_045530875.1 Eubacteriales bacterium | reverse complement strand
ATACTGTATTGAAGCGACGCTTCGGACACAAAAGAACAGGATGAGCAAAGAGGAAACTGCTCCACGGGCGTGGGGCGGTTTCTTTTTGTCACGGGACAAAATCCGTGCGCATATACTGATAGCGATTCTGTATGGAGGTGTTGTTATGACCAATCAGTGGGATGGGGGAGGCCGGGGATTTTTGCGGGTGATCGTGCGAACGGCAGGCGGTGCTCTCCCTGTGGCAGATGCCACGGTGGACATTTACGGAAGCGATGGGGAGAATGGGAACACAGGCCTTTTGTATTCCTTACGCACCGGGATCGACGGGCTGACGCCGTCGGTGGAATTGCCCGCACCGCCCCGATCCGAATCCCTGACGCCGGGGACGAAGACTCCTTTTGCCCGGTACAACATAGAGGTGCGCAAGGAGGGATACAATCGCGTGACCAACATCGGGGCTCCGGTGTTCGATGGGATCGTATCGGCGCAGCCTGTACTTCTGATCCCCACGGTGCGTGGGGAGGAAGAAACGGAAACCATCGTGGAATCCCCCGAGACGGGAAATGCATTATACGGAGGCATGGGTAATGAATAATCTGAACTTACCGGTGATCCCGGAAAACATCACCGTTCACTTAGGACCGGCGGGATCCCCTGCCCGGGACGTGACACTTCCGTTTTCGGAGTACATAAAAAACGTAGCGTCCAGTGAGATCTATCCCACCTGGCCTGAGACGGCCATACGGGCGAATATTCTTGCGCAGATCTCCTTTGCTCTGAATCGGGTGTATACCGAATACTACCGCTCCCGGGGATACGATTTCGATATTACCAACTCCACCGCATCGGATCAGTCCTTTGTGTACGATCGGGATATTTTTGACAACATCTCCCGCATCGTGGACGATATCTTCAACGATTATATCCGGCGGCAGGGAAGTGTGGCACCTCTGTTTGCCCAGTATTGCGACGGGGTGGAAGTGTCCTGCGAGGGATTGTCCCAGTGGGGCAGCGTGAATCTGGCAGAGAGCGGATATGCGCCCTATCAGATTCTTCAGTATTATTACGGCGATAATATTGAGCTGGTGCGGGATGCTCCCGTCCAGGGGATTACGGAAAGCTATCCCGGCATTCCTCTGCGGCCGGGGACCAGCGGCAACGAGATCCGTCGGGTGCAGATCCGGCTGAACCGGATCTCCCGCAATTATCCCTCCATCCCCAAAATCCCCGCAACGGACGGGATCTACGGCCCGGATACGGAGGCGGCTGTGCGGGAATTCCAGCGGATCTTTTCGCTGACGGAGGATGGAATCATCGGCCGCAGTACCTGGTATGCCATCGAGCGGATTTACAATGCGGTGAAAAAACTGTCCGAGATCAATGCGGAGGGACTTACCCCGGAGGATGTGCGGGATGTGCTTCCCCGGATACTGCAGGAGGGGGATACGGGCGAAAACGTGAGGGAATTGCAGTATCTGCTTGCCTTCGTGGGATTTTTTACCCAGACATTGCCCGTGATTGAGGTGGACGGAGTGTTTGGTCCTGCCACCCGTGCCGCTGTGGAGCAATTTCAGCAGCAGCAGGGGCTGACGGCCACCGGCATTGTGGATACGGTCACATGGAATCGCCTGTACAATCTCTATCGCTCCCAATACAACTCTTTGCCGGAAAATTATTTTTCCGGCGTGACCGCACCGTATCCGGGGACGCCCCTTAGCCTGGGCAGTCGGGGCGTGGATGTGAGCCGCATTCAGGAGTATCTGAATTACATAGCCAACACCTACACGGCCATCCCGAAAGTGGATGTGGATGGAGTGTTCGGGGCGAGAACAGCGGATGCGGTGCGGGCCTACCAGACTTTGTTCGGTATCGCACCGTCGGGTATCGTGGGCGCGGCTACCTGGGAATCGATCACGGAAACGTACCAGGATCTGTTTCAGGGAAATCAGGCATC
>JAZSCY010000368.1:0-4948 GCA_045530875.1 Eubacteriales bacterium | reverse complement strand
ACCGTCGTCGGTATTTTCCAGGCAGTCGTCACCACCCTGGTGGTGGATGCGGCCCTCATCGCCTCCATTTCATCGCGCCGAATAAGCTGTCTTTGCCTGTGGCCATTACCCTGGGTGCCATCGCCGCCGCAACAGCCCCCGCGGCTACCTTGATGGTCGTCCGTCAGTATAAAGCGAAGGGCGAGCTCACCGATATCCTGCTCCCCGTAGTTGCTTTGGACGATGCGGTGGGTCTGATCATTTTCGCCGTTTCCTTCGGTATTGCCCGCGCCCTGCAGGACGGCAATGTGGATCTGATCTCCATTCTGGTCAATCCCCTGGTGGAGATCGTGGCATCTCTCGCTCTGGGCGCTGTGATGGGTTACATCTTTACCTTCGCCGAAAAGCACTTCTTCTCCGGTAGTAAGCGTCTGAGCATGGCGGTTACCTTTGTTCTTCTGACCGTCGGCCTTTCCATGCTGGATTTCCATATCGGACCGGTGCACGTCAGCTTCTCTACGCTGCTGGTTTGCATGATGCTGGGAACCGTGTTCTGCAACATCTGCGATTTCTCCGAGGATCTGATGGAAAAAACCGACAAATGGACAGCGCCTCTGTTCGTGCTCTTCTTCGTGATGAGCGGTTCGGAATTGGAACTCAGCGTGTTCACCGATATCGTTATCGTGGCCATCGGCGTGGCGTATATTGCCTCCCGTTCCGTGGGAAAATATTTTGGCGCCCGCATCAGCGCACAGATGTCCCACTGCTCTCCCTCCATTGTGAAATATCTGGGTATCACCCTGCTTCCCCAGGCCGGCGTGGCACTGGGTATGTCCATCACCGCACTCCAGCTGGGTACGGAAAGCGGTACTTTGATCCGCAATATCGTGTTGTTTGCGGTGCTGATTTATGAATTGGTAGGTCCTGCCCTGACCCGTATGGCATTGCAGGCCGCCGGCGATATCAGCCCCCGCCCCGAAATCGTCAAGACACCCAATCAAAAAGGATAAATCAAGACTTTCGAGCGCGTCCCCACTGCAGTACATTTATGGAGGATATTATGAAGAAAACAAAAATCGTATGTACCCTCGGTCCTGCGTCCGCGGATGAAAACGTAATGCGCGAAATGCTCTTGGGCGGCATGAATGTGGCCCGACTGAATTTCTCCCACGGCTCTCACGATGAGCACAAAAACACCCTGGAAAAATTCCGCCGTGTGCGGGATGAGTTGAAATTGCCCGCCGCTGTGATGCTGGATACCAAAGGCCCCGAAATTCGCCTGGGCACTTTTACGGGCGGAAAAGCCATTCTGAAAAAAGGGGATCGCTTTACCCTTACCGGCAAGCCGGTGGAGGGAAACTGTGAGATCGCATCCGTTACTTATGCGGATATGGCAAAGCAGCTGACTCCCGGCACTGTGGTGCTTCTGGATGACGGACGCATCCGCCTGGAGGTGGAGGAAACCACCGATACGGATCTGATCTGTCGGGTGCTGGAGGGCGGCCCCATCTCCAATCGGAAGGGCGTCAACGTGCCCCATGCCAGACTGTCCCTGCCCTATATTTCCGAGGCCGATGAGGCGGATCTTCGCTTCGCGGTGGAAAACGACGTGGATTTTATCGCCGCTTCCTTTGTCCGCACGGCGGAGGATGTGATCGCCGTCCGCAATTTCCTGGATTTCTGGGGCGGCCATCGGATCAAGATCATCGCAAAAATCGAGAATGAGGAAGGCGTGGAGAATTTTGACGCCATCCTGGCCCATTCCGACGGTATCATGGTGGCACGAGGCGACATGGGCGTGGAGATCGAGTTTGAAAGACTCCCCGGCCTGCAGAAGAAATTCATTCGCCGCTGCTATCAGGAAGGCAAGATGGTCATCACTGCCACCCAGATGCTGGAGTCCATGATCAACAGCCCTACCCCCACCCGTGCGGAGATCACCGACGTGGCCAACGCCGTTTTTGACGGTACGTCCGCCATCATGCTCTCCGGCGAAACCGCCGCCGGACGGGATCCTGCCCTGGTCGTTCGCGTCATGTCCAAGATCGCCCGCCAGGCAGAGCAGGACGCCTTTGAATTGGGATACGGTGCCCCCGCCCGCTATAACAGTGCCACCGATGATGCCACCGGTGCCATCTGCGATGCGGCATGCACCACCGCCCGGGATATTGGTGCCAGCGCCATCATCGCCCTGACCAAATCCGGCTATACGGCACGGTGCGTGTCCAAATACCGCCCGGCCCAGCCCATCATCGCCGCCACCCCGGAGGATAAGACCTATCATCAGCTGGCTCTGTCTTGGGGCGTGTACCCGGTCCATGCTCTCTATCAGTATGAGGAGGACGCGATGTACCGCCACGCCATCGACTGCGCCAAGATGAGCGGATATATCGATACGGGAGATCGGGTGGTCATCACCGCCGGCACATCCACCCATACCGGTGCCGCCACCGCGCTCCGCATCCAAACCGTAGAAAAGAATCGGTAATAGAGAGAATCGGCCGAGGGATTGTCCCCCGGCCGTTTTTTTGATATAATGGGATGGGTGATGAAAATGGAAGAGTTGAAAAAGAGAAAACCTACCAGACTAAAGAATTTTGATTACAGTACGACCGGTGCATATTTCATTACAATATGTACAAAGGACAGGAAAATGTTGTTTGCACCCGTAGGGGCGGATTCCATATCCGCCCGAATGATTGAGAGAGCATTTCTTGAAACGATAGATCGATATAGCGGTGTTGATTCACCAATATATGTTGTAATGCCAAACCATTTTCATGCGATTATAACAATATCGCGGGCGGATATGGAATCCGCCCCTACGGTTTCTGAAATTGTGCAATCTTTCAAGAGGTATTCAACTATTGTATATGCAAAGATGGTGAAGGATGGGATATTGCCACCATTTGACAAACAAATTTGGCAGCGTTCTTTCTACGACCATGTTATACGAAATCGTGACGACTACAACGAAGTATTCAAATACATATACGAAAACCCAATGCGCTGGTGCTACGATGAGTTGTACACAGAAGAATAGAAATAAGCTTTGGCTCATACATTTACCCCACCCCACTCCCTCTGTAAAATACATCGTCACGGATGAGCGGTGATCCCCTCGCTTGACAATCCACCCGAATCCCTGTATAATAAGGACATAATTCCCCGTATATTTATATAAATCGAGGTAAAATGTATGTCGAAACGGCTGGTATACGTAATGAATCCCGCAGCAGGCAACGGACGGTATCTGGATGATGCCCGCCGTGCAGCGGAGGAGGCAGGGGCGGAGGTCCACCTGACGGAGCGATCCGGTGAGTGCTCGGACTATATTGCCGAGGCGTGTCTCCACGATCCCGATACCCATTTCGTGGTCTACGGCGGCGACGGTACCGCCGGGGAAGCCGCTACCGGCATTATGATGGCCGGCGCCGGCAAACGGGCATCCATCACCATCGTTCCCGCCGGATCCGGTAACGATTTTGTGCGCGGCATTGCGGCTTTCGATCCTCCCGAGGGACAGGATCACATCATGCTGGATATGATCTCCGTCAACGGACGGTATGTGCTGAATATGCTGAACATCGGCTTCGACTGCGAAGTGGCGGCGGAGTCCGAGGACCTGCGACGTAAGCACACCATGAACAACAGCGCCTCCTATATCGCTGGCGTGGTAAAAGTACTGGCGAAAAAGCCCACGATCAAAACCGGTATGTCCTTCTACGGCATCAAGAAATACGGAGTGGACACCCTGATCGATGAGGAACGTATGGAGGGAGAATTCCTGCTCACCGCCGTGGCCAACTGCCCCTATTGCGGCGGCGGCTTCAAAGGACTTCCGGCAGCGGCTCCCACCGACGGATTCCTTGACGTGCTGGTGGTAAAGAATATTTCCCGCGCTCGTTTTATGACCGTGGTGGGCGCATACCGTGCCGGAACCCACGTCAATATGGAAACGTGGACTCCCGCACCCCAGTTTGCATCCATTCTGGAGTACCGCCGCTGTAAGGCGTTCACGCTGGATACCGTGAACCGCATCTGCCTGGACGGGGAGATCATTCCCGCTTGCGGCGTACGTGCGGAAATCATCCCCGAGGCGCTGCGCTACGTGCCCCTGAAATTCCTGGAAAAGAATACCTGATCTTACATAACAAAAAGGACTTGCTGATAAAACAGCAAGTCCTGATTTTTTTATTCTCCCCAAAGGATCACCGATCCGGCGGCGAGGGTTTTCGGCACGTCGATCAGCCGCTGGTTTTCCGATCCACGGAATCGCAGGGAAATGTTCCGTTTCTCCTCCACGTATCGGCCGTCCACCAGCACATCGATCAGCGACAGGATCTCATCCGTCGCCTCGCACCGTGCCCGGCAGGCAGGATCGTGCAGCTCCTCAAAGGTGAAGCCGGAGTAGATCCAGATGGTCTTGGCCGGATACGCCTCCCGCACCCGGCAAAGGAAGGGAAGCAGATCCCGTTGGTTTTCCGCCTCCATGGGTTCACCGCCCAAAACCGTCAGCCCCTGTATGTAGGCGGGGGACAGCATGGACAGGATTTTGTTTTCCACCTCGACGGTAAAAGGATCGCCGTAGGTGAAATCCCATGTTTCGGGCTGGAAGCAGTGGGGGCAGTGATTGCGGCAGCCGGATACGAACAGAGAAATCCGTACCCCGATGCCGTTGGCAATATCGCAGTCTTTGATCTCACCGTAATGCATGAAAACTCCTTACAGGTGCAGAACCCGTTCCTTGATCTCCTGGGTTCGTCCCTGATTCCAGTACTGGGTGCCGATGTATCCGCAGGTGCGGCGAGCCACGTTCATCTTATCCTGATCCCGGTTCTTGCAGTTGGGGCATTCCCAGATCAGCTTGCCGTCCTCCTCGGTGATCTGTATCTCGCCGTCATACCCGCACGCCTGACAGTAATCAGATTTCGTGTTCAGCTCGGCATACAGTATAGTTTCGTAGATA
>JAZSCY010000342.1:0-2108 GCA_045530875.1 Eubacteriales bacterium | reverse complement strand
GGGTGAGAATGTTTTGCGCCAAGGGATAGGCACGGCTGGCCTGCGTGTATACAAAGGCTTCCGATCCCGAGGCAGAGGTGATGGTGGATGCGTTGGTGTGCAGACTGATGAAATAATCCGCCCCCCAGGCGTTGGCGTCGTTCACCCGCGCCGCCAGGGAGGAGGCATTGGATGTGCCCAGCTGGGTTTCCGGCGTTGGTCGGGACAGACGCACCTCCAAGCCGTTCTGTCGCAGAATCACCGCCGTCTGGCGGGCGATCTCAAAGACCAGATCCTGCTCTCGGTATCCGTTTCCCTCCGCGCCCGCGTTGGGATTGGTGGGGTTGTGTCCCGCATCAATGTAAATCTTCATTCCGTTCTCCTTTATATATAGTTACCTTTATTGTATGCCGCGCCGCAGATTTTGTGAGCGAGGGGGGAGTTTTTATGAAAGAAATGCAGAAACTGCTGAGCCGGTTGCGCTTTGCGGTGGATAAATACGATATGATTGCCGACGGAGACCTGATCGCCGTGGGTGTGTCCGGCGGAAAGGATTCCCTGGCTCTTTTGTGCGCCCTGGCAGAAATGCGGGCATTCCATCCCCGGAAATACGATGTGATCGCCCTCACCGTGGATATGGGATTCCACAAATCCGAATCTATCGCTGCCGCAGAGCCGGATTATTCCGGGATTCGGGAACTGTGCCGCCGGCTGGGTGTGCGATATGAGATCCGTCAGTCGGAGATCGCACGGATCGTGTTCGATGCCCGTAAGGAGAGCAATCCCTGCTCTTTGTGCGCCATGATGCGCCGCGGAGCACTTCACGATGCGGCTTTGGCTCTTGGTGCCAACAAACTGGCGCTTGGCCATCATTACGACGACGCGGTGATCACCACCATGCTGAATCTGTTCTTTGAGGGACGCTTCGGATGCTATTCCCCTATCACCGAGATGACGCGGAAGGATATTACGGTGATCCGTCCCTTCATCAGCACCCGGGAGAAGGATATCAAGGCGTTTGTCCGCCGGGCCAGTCTGCCCGTGATGGAGAGCCCCTGTCCCGAGGACGGCAATACGGAAAGAGAGTATATGAAGAACTATCTCCGCCAGTTTGACGTAGAGCATCGTGGGCTGTACGAGCGTATCATCGGTGCTTTGGAGCGGGGCGAGATCGACGGCTGGAAGGAAACCAAACGAAACCGATAAAACAAACCGCCGGGGAATCCCCGGCGGTGTTTTTAAGAAGAATTAAGAAATCTTATGCCGAAAAATATTGAAAAAGGAATGGAGTTGTGCTATACTGCATATATCGTGTGTTGGACATATGAGATTCCACGGAGGTTTTACACATGGAAGTATGGGTACAGTTTTTCAAGGAAGGTTTTTTCGGCTACGGAGAAAAGGGCAATTTCCAGTATTACTCCATCGAGCATTTTATCCCGCTGATCCTCTTGGCGGCAGGCATATTCCTGTTCTACCGGTATCGGGATGCGCTGCGGGAATGGAAGCATGAGGAAAACTTCCGTTTCATCTTTGCGTTTGTGATGCTTCTGGCGGAGATGTCCTACTTCTGGCGCCTCCTCTATGTGGGAAGCAGCGATCCCGCGGAGCAGAATCTGCTGGATAAGCTTCCGCTTCAGGTATGTGAGTGGACCTGCATCACGGCCATCTTCATGATCATGAAAAAGAGCAAGTGGATGTACCAGATCTGCTTCTACGTGTGCCTGACGGTGGGCATTTTCCCGCTTCTCACCCCGTCGGTGATCACCACCACAGGCCCTGCATACTATCGCTATTATCAGTACTGGCTGGAGCACATCTTGCCTGTTTTGGCGGTGTTCTATATGACTTTCGTCCACGGATTCCGTCCCAAGATGAAGGGGATCTGGCTGGCATCCGCCTTTATGGCTGTTCTCGTTGTGTTCGCGCTGATCTGCAATTTCAATATTGACGGCGCGAATTATCTGTATCTGGCTCGCGGCACATCGGACGGCGGCGGATCGGTAATGGATGTTCTCGTGAAGATCGCGCCCAGCGTGTGGGGACGGCTTGGCCTTTTGACCGTCATCGTTATGGCCATGTTCTTTATGGCGTACGGGGTGTTCGCCGGCATACAAAAACTCTCCACT
>JAZSCY010000161.1:0-16774 GCA_045530875.1 Eubacteriales bacterium | reverse complement strand
CGTGGAGGCGCTGAAGGAATTCCTCGGAGGAATCGGCGATTCCGTTGTGGCGTTCAAGACGGACAGCATTGTAAAATTGCACGTACACACCTTCACTCCCGAAAAAGTACTGGCTCACTGCCGCACCTTCGGTGAGATGCTGACGGTGAAAATCGAAAATATGACTCTCCAGCACACGGAGAGCACCGACACGGTTTCCATGGTTCTGGAGCCGGAAGCCCCCGCCGAGGAACGCCCCGCTGAGAAGAAGAAATACGGCGTGGTGGCTGTCAGCAACGGAGACGGCGTGGAAGCCCTCTTTAAGGAATTGGGCACGGATGTGGTGGTACAGGGCGGTCAGACTCAGAACCCCTCCACAAACGATTTCCTGGACGCTTTCCGCCACGTTTGCGCGGAGCATATATTCGTGTTCCCTAACAACTCCAACATCATCATGGCGGCCAGCCAGGCGGCTTCGCTGTATGAGCAGGCCACCGTCCATGTGATCCCCTCCAAGAATATCGGAACGGGTTACGTGGGCATCTCCTCCATTGATTTTGAAAATCCGGATCCTGAGGCGGTCATCCAGCAGATCCAATCCGCCATGGGCAACGTGGTGGCCGGTTATGTATCCCCCTCCATCCGGGATGCGGACATGAACGGCGTGCACATTGTGAAGGGTGACACCATCGGCATCATCGAAAAGGAAATCGTCGTGTCCGAAGCGGACAGGATGGTTGCTGCCACAAAACTGGCCGTTAAACTGATGGAATATCCCGACAAGTTCATGCTGAGTGTATTCTGCGGCAAGGATGCCACGGACGCAGATCGAGCGGAGCTGTGAAGCAATCTGGAAGAGTCTTGCCCCTCCGCTGAGGTGTACTTCATTGAGGGCGGTCAGGATATTTATCCCTTCATCTTTGTGGCGGAATAACGGAGGCGTGTATGTCTATTACCACAGTTCTTTTTGATCTGGACGGTACCCTTCTGCCTCTCAACCAGGATGAATTCGTCATTCAGTATTTCAAACATCTGGCGGCTTATCTGGCTCCCCACGGATACGATCCGGAACTGTTCACCAAGGCCATCTACGCCGGCGTGCGCGCCATGACGGAAAACGACGGCCGGGATTACAACGAGGCTGTGTTCTGGGAAGAATTTTCCCATTTCTTCCCCCAGGCGCGGGAGGAGGAGCATCTTTTCGACGATTTTTATGCCAATCACTTCTCGAAACTGCAGGCATTCTGCTCCTGCAATCCTCGCATACGGGAATTGATCGATCGGGTGAAAGAATCCGGACGGACGGTGGTACTGGCCACCAATCCGGTCTTCCCTGCCACGGCCACCGAACAGCGGATCCGTTGGGCAGGACTTGTGCCTGAGGATTTCGTCACTTACACTACCTACGACAATTCCCACTTCAGCAAACCTAATCCGGAGTATTATCTGGAACTGATGGAAAAGCTGCATGTGACGCCGGAGGAGTGTCTGATGATCGGCAACGACACCCTGGACGACATGATCGCTGAGAGTGTGGGCATGAAGGTATTCCTACTGACGGATTGCCTGGTCAACCGGCAGAACAAGGACGTGAATGCGTATCCCCACGGAAATATGGATCAGCTGCTCGCCTATCTGGAGAAAATTCTATAAAACAAAACGGCAAGGACACAAAGTCCTTGCCGTTTTTTTTATGTTTTGTCTGCCAATCAGCCCACGTCGTCGGGTGCAAACGTGAAGGTTACCTCGTAGGGATCCTTTGCCATGGTGGATGCCTTCAAAGAGATCACCAGCGTGTTGTCGGCGATGAGCGTTCCCTCGGTTACGTTGCCTTCGCTGTCGGTAAAAGTGAAAGTGTTGCCGGCCAGAGTGTAAGCACCACTTGCGGAAACGCCCTCATAGGGAGTGCCGCCCATATCGAAGGATACGGTGTATGCGAAGGTACCGTCCGCACCAACGGTAGCTACATAGTTGTATACGACGGTACCGGCCATCTGGCTGACCTTCTCGTAAGTGGCAGTATAGATGCCCTCCGCAATCGTGAAGGTAGCGGGAGCAAAGGTTACCTCGTAGGGATCCTTTGCCATAGTGGATGCTTTCAGGGAGATCACCAGGGTATTGTCGGCGGTGAGCTTACCTTCGGTTACGTTGCCTTCGCTGTCGGTGAAGGTGAATACGTTCCCCTCCAGAGTGTAAGTACCACTTGCGGATACGCCCTCATAGGGAGTGCCGCCCATATCAAAGGCTACCTTGTAGGAGAAGGTGCCGTCTGCACCCACGGTAGCGGTGTAGTTGTAAACAATCGTACCGGCCATGGCGCTGGTCTTCTCGTAAGCAGCGGCGTAGGTACCCTTGGCAATAGTGAAAGTAGCGGTGGGCTCGTCTGCGGGATCTTCAACAGGGGCGGTGGTATCGGCGGGAACTTCGCTCTGGTAGGTAAATACGATGTCACCCACCAGCTGCAACTGTACCTGCGCGATGCCGTAGGGGAAGTCGGCGGTGAGTTTCAAAGTACCGTCGGCCTGAGTCACGAAGGTGGAGGATCTCTCATCGGAGTAAGAAAGTGTGTAGCAATCCTCGGTGAGGGCATAGGTACCGGCGCCCTTCTCGGTTCCTTCTGCATCTGTCAGAAGGAAGGTTCCATCCTCTTTCAGAGTCAGAACGAAGTTCCAGGTCATGTTCATTCCCTCTGCGGAATAAGACGAGGTTGCGGTATACACGCCAGCCTTCAACTCGGTTTCGTTCTTGGCGGGAACTGCGGGAGTGTCGTCCGTATCAGCGGGAGTGCTGTCGGTAGTATCCGGCACATCGGGGGTGTCGGGAGTCTCATTGTTTGTGCATGCAGCGGCGGTAAGTACAACTGCCAGCATCAACAAGGTCACAAGAATGCGTTTCATAATTGGTTCTCCTAACATTATATGTTGTTGTATTTGCTCCAGAGCGATTCGAACAGCGCTTTGGATTGAGGTTCAATGGTATTGTCGGCCGTACGGCGCAGATATACGGACAAGGCGATCTTCTCATCCTCGCCTACGATGGCGATGCTGAGGCTTTCCTTACCGCCGCACAAGACCTCACGGACCAGGAACACGGCATAGAAGGATCCACTCATCAGCAGCGAGGTGAGCGACATTTTGCCGCTGTCCTGCTTGACGATCTTCATTCCCATGCGGTCCAATGCTTTGGGCAGGGGCGTGGTCAACTGCATTACCACACTGCCCGTATCCAGATGGAGCATGACCTCCGGCAACTCCGAGAGCGCATCGTAGATTGCTCCGAAATCCGAAACAGGCACGGAAACCGCACCGGGCAGTGCATCCAGCAGCTGCCAGTCGGTGATTTTCAATTCCTCTGCCACCGTCCGAAGATGGGAATCGGGATGGGCGGCATAATATTCTGCCACACGCTCAGCCAACGTGGATTTGCGATGGGGATTGATGGGATGCAGATGATTTTTCTTCATATCCTCCTGCATGGTTTTGATGCAGTGCGGCACGGTATAATACTCTGCGTGGGCCGCAATGCATTCGCGGCATTTGCCAAAATTGGGGCACTGGGGCATGCAGGGGCAATTCAGATTGGTATTTTCCATCATTCACGCCTCCTTTCCGATCAAATGACAGCGGGCCACATGATCCTCACCCACGGCCACGGCCGGAGGAAGCGGCATAGTACGGCACGCCTCGCAAACCCGGGGGCACCGATTGGCAAAGCGGCAGATGTCCGGGGGGTTGATGGGACTGCGCGCCTCACCGGAAAGGATGATGCGTTCCCTTTCGCCTGAAGGATTGACCTCCAGAATGGCGGACATCAGTGCCTCGGTGTAGGGCGTCTGAGGATTATGGAAGATCTGATCCGTCGCACCGCTCTCCATCACTTCACCCAGGTACATCACCGACATATGCTCGGTGATGTGCTTGATCAGGGACAGATTGTGGGAAATAAACAGATAGGTGAGTCCGAACTCCTCCCGCAGATCCAAAAGCAGATTGCAGATCTGGGAGTGAACGGATACGTCCAGAGCCGATGTGGGCTCGTCGCAGATGATCAACTCCGCATTGGCGATCAGCGCGCGGGCGATGGCAATTCTCTGACGCTGGCCGCCGGAGAATTCGAACACATACCGATCCAGATCTCTCAGGGAAAGGCCTACCTTTTCCACCAGGGCGGCGGCTCGTTCCCGGAGGACGCGCTCATCCCGCTCACCAGCGATATACAGAGGCTCGGAGATGATCTGCCACACAGTGAATCGGGTGTTCAGGGAGGAATAGGGATCCTGGAACACGGTCTGCATGTGACGGCGAACATCCCGCCACTCCGACGCTTTGCTCTTGGCAGTCATGGTATGACCGAAGCACTCAAAGGAGCCGGATGTGATGGGCACAAATCCGAGAATGGCGTTGGCCAAAGTGGATTTACCGCATCCGGATTCGCCCACCAGGCCGTAAATCTCACCGCGGCGGATCTCAATGTTCACATTCTGTACAGCAGACAGACGATCCGGCTTGCCAAACAAATTTTTCTTGATTTTGAAATCGACGGTTAAGTCGTTGGTTTTCAGAATTACTTCTCCCATAATTCCTCCACCTCATAGTAACAACGAATTTTTCTGCCGTTTCCCCGGTCGAACAAGGGCGGCTGCTGGCTCTTACACAAATCGGTGCAGTAGGCACAGCGATTGGAGAAGTAGCATCCGGCCGGTTTGTTCATGGGATGAGGCACATTGTGGGGGATCTGGACAAACCGATCCACCTTTTCCTCCATACCGGGGATCGTATCGATCAGCGCCTTGGTATAGGGGTGGCGGGGATTTGCGAGAATCTCGTCCACCGTTCCCTCCTCCACGATCTTGCCGCAGTACATGACGTACACCCGATCCGCCATCTCACGAACAACACCCAGATCGTGGGTGATCATGAGAAGCGACATTTTTTCCTTCGCGCACCGCTCGGAGATCAGATGCAGAATCTGCGCCTGAATGGTCACATCCAGAGCTGTGGTCGGCTCATCGGCAATGAGCAAACGGGGTGAGAGCGAAGTGGCCATGGCTATCAGGATTCTTTGCTTCAAGCCGCCGGATAATTCGTGGGGATACTGTCCCGCGCGCATTTCCGGGTCGGGGATGCCTACCTTTTTCATCATTTCGATGGAGTGACGGCGGGCCTCCTTGGGCTTCCTATGCATATGATAGATGAACACCTCATCCAGCTGCTCACCGATGGTCATAACCGGGTTGAGGAATGTGGACGGATCCTGGAAGATCATGGCCATTTCCTCCGCGCGGAGTGCCAGCATCTCATTTTCGGTCTTTGCCAAAATATCATGGGTCGTACCGTCGTGAGATACAAATTCAAATTTGTCTGCCATAATATAGGCCGGGGGCGTTGTATGCAGCTTCATGCAGGCAAGACCGGTGACGCTCTTGCCGCATCCGGATTCACCGACGATAGCCACACGCTCGCCCTCACCCACGGTGATGTCCACGCCTTCCACGGCACGGACAAAATCGTCGCCCACACGGAACAGGATCTTCAGATTCTTAATTTCGAGTACATTCATGAGATCTGCCTCCTGTCACGTATGCTTGTTTCAAAGCCACAGCATCCTCTTCGGTGATGTCCTTCATCTCCGCAAAGACTGCCTCGGCCGCTGCTGCAGGGGCGATACCCTGACGCTTGACGTCCTTTTTCCGTTTCATCTTGGGATTCATGATCTCCTCCAGGGCATAGCCGATCTGCATAAATCCGAAAACGGTAATGAAGATCGCCACACCGGGAGCCAGCACCCACGCCCAGAGTCCGGACGTAAAGGCGCTTTCCTGGGCTGCCACGAGGATTTTACCCCAGCTCATAACGGAGGGATCA
Organism: Eubacteriales bacterium; assembly: GCA_045530875.1. GTDB lineage: Bacteria > Bacillota > Clostridia > Oscillospirales > CAG-272 > SIG701. The sequence continues at coordinate 10,931 of JAZSCY010000161.1, read as the reverse complement.
CCCAGGCCGATAAAGCTGAGTCCCGCCTCCGCGATCATAAATCCGGCGCAGGACAGCGCGCAGTTCATAATCAGCAGATGAGAAACGGAGGGCATGATATGCCGGAACATGATATAGGTTTTGGATCCGCCGGACAGCTCCGCCGCCCGGATGTAGTTCATGTTCATGATGGACAGAACCTGGGCACGCACCATTCTCGCCGTGCCGCACCAACCGATCAGGGTGAAGATGGCAATCATCATCACATAACTGGAGGAGAGATTGCTCATGATCATCATAAGAGGCGTGGTGGGAATAACAAGAAGCACGTTGATGATATTGAGAATGACCGCGGCGCTGACCTTTCCGAAATAGGCGGAAACGATACCCAACGTGGCACCCAGCAGGGTGACGCACAATCCCGTCGTCACGCCGATGATCAAAGAAATCCGGGCGCCGTACAGGATCTGGGTCAAAATATCGATACCGTTTTTATCCGTACCGAGCAGATGCTCCGCCGATGGCTTGGCAAGGCCGCCGGCGATATCGTAGTCATCCAATGCGTAGGGGGTGAGATAGGGGGCAAACACCGCGGCCAGCACCACGATTCCCACCAGGATCACGCCCACCCTTCCCTTGGGATGGGTAATGATCTTCCACAAAAATTTTCCGATTGCCCGAAGTGCGGACAGGATATAACCGAATACTTTTTTCATCGTTATACCTCCTTCACTCTGGGATCGAACTTATGGTACACCAGGTCCGTAATGAAATTGCAAACCACGGTGATCACGGCGAACAGAAGAAGGATCGCCTGGGAGAGCAGATAGTCTCCGTTATTGCAGGCATCCAGAAGAAGCTGTCCCATACCGGGCCAGGAGAAAATCTTCTCCATCAGCACGCTGCCGCCCATCAGTCCCGCCATGGACATGCCCACGTTGGTAATCAGGGGGAGAAGCGCGTTGCGGAAGGTATGCTTATACAGCACCACCTGGGCAGGCAAACCTTTGGCGCGGGCTGTCAGTATGTAATCCTCGCTGGTGACGGCAATCATGCTGTTACGCACCAGGAGCGCGTATGAGATGATACCGGAGAACACGGAGATCATAACCGGGAGAGCCGCATGGTAGGCCACGTCCAGAATATCCGCCAGCGGCACCGATGCGAACAGGGCCGCCGTCAAAGAGACCGGTACACCGATGAAGATGCACAGATTCTTCTTGGTAAGCAGTTTCAGCAAAATCGAAAGGATCACGCCAACGGCAAACACGATGAGGAACAAGCTTCCGCTCATCGACAAGGTATATCCCGCCGTCATGGCTCCTCGATACGGGAAGATCTTATAGGTAAAGGCGAACAGCATGACGCTCACAAGGGCCAGCCAGAAGGAAGGTATGGCCGTGGTCACGCCCGACAGCCACAAAAGCACCTTGTCCGCCGCATGTTCTCTCCGCTTACCGGCAATAGCACCGAATAGAATACCGAACGTGATGGAGATCAGCGTAGAAGTCACGGTCAGCACCATGGACCAGGGAATACGGCTGAACATAACCTTCCACACGGAATCCTTATAGTAATGAGATTCGCCGAAATCCAAAGTGAATACACGTCCGAGATATTTCAGATACTGCACGATCAGGGGATCGTTGAAGCCGTTTGCCTCGCGGATCTGTTCCCGGAGAGCCAAAGCATCCTCGGGAACACCCGCGTAATAGGGTTGAGCAGGGTCACTAAAGATCATTCTCGGCAGAAAGAAGTTCAGTGTTATAATGATGAAAAGCACAAACAGGGAGCTTAACACCTTTTTCAGGTAATAACCTTTCATTTACTCTTTCCTCCGACAGGGTATTTACATTATTCAGCGATGACTCGTTTCAGATGGCGGATGGAATAGCTGTTCCAGATGGAAGAGCCCTCCATTTCCAGCCAACCTTCCCACTTCTTATCGGTGTAGAAGGTGATGGTATTCTCCGCAAAGAGAGGAATCTCGATGGCCAGATCCGCCACGTACGATTGCACCTGGCGGCAGAGCGCATACTGCTCCTCGGTGCTGGGTGCCAGCTCCATCTCGGAGATCATCTGAATCAGTTTCTCATCCTTGATACCGGAATAGTTGAACAGGCGAACGGAATCGCTGCCGGGATACACACTGTATCGTGCGCTGTACATCAGCAGTTTATCGGCGGTAAAGGATACGCTGTTGATGATCATATCGAAATCTGCGTGATTGTTCTGCTTGATGTCCTCAGCGTACGTGGAGGTAGCCTGATCGTATTCCAGGGTAATACCGATCTGGGCAAGCTGGGTGGCCAGCGCCTTGACGGTCACTTCCTTATCCGGAGTGGCGAACACTTTCAGGGTAATGCCTCGGTTTCCGTTTGCGTCCTTTTTATAGGATGTGGTATCCAGCAGAGCGTTGGCCGCATCCACGTCGGTTTTATGATAGACGTAGTTGCCGTTTTCATCCAGATACGCGTTATCGTAATAATCCTGTACCAGACAATCGCCTACGGGAACACCCATACCGTGAAGCACATCGTCAATCAGCGTCTGCTGATTGATGCAGAGAGAAATGGCACGGCGGATCTCATAGGAGTATCCGTTGAAGCCGCCCTCCTTGAAGGAGCCGTAGGGGCCCACGTTGAACAGAAGCGTGGTCACAAACGCGTTGTTTACAGCGGAGATTTTGATATCGCTGTAATCGCTGTTGGTGGACACGGCGTGTGCCTTGGAGGAGGTCACCGTATCCATCATGAGATCGATGCTTCCCTCTCGCATGGCGTTGATCAGCACGTCCTCGTTGCTCATCAGAATTACAGAAATATTCTTGATAGGATCCCCGGCGAACATATCCTTCAGAAGATCCGCATCGTAATCCTCGCGCAGTGTCACCGTGATGGTGCTGTCCTCGATGTAATCGCCCTCGGCAATGTAATACGCACCGGTGCCCACGGGAGAGAGGTTCTTCTCCTTGGAGGGATTGCGCACCGTCTGCCAGATATGCTTGGGCAGAATTACGATGGAGTTGCAGATGGACTTCATGGAGGTGTAATTGTTGCTGGCGAGAATGAACTCAAAGTCGCCCTCCACCACGCTGCTCTCATGATAGTCGGTCAAAAAGTACGCCTGGCTGCCAAGCGCACCGGCATGCTTGATGATGTAGTCAAAGGTAAACTTGACATCTTCCGCAGTGAAGGGAGTGCCGTCGCTCCAGGTGTAATCCTCGATTACATCGAAGCGGAAGCGCATCCAGTTTTTGTTGGGAACGGTGATCAGCGCACGGGCCAGGAACTCGTCCTCGGTCTCGGTGATTGCCATACCGTTTTCATCAAATCCAAAGCGGATGGATTCTCTCTCACACTGGGCCTTCCACTGCTCCTCGGTGGGATCGAAATACTCGTATCCGTACACACTTCCCTCCTGCTTGGGGAGCGCGCCCTCATATTTGAGCAGGCCATCCGTGAACGCAAGGGGATTGACGGAGGTATCAATGGGAGTATATACCTCCCCGTCCGGGAAAGTGTAGGTTTCCCCTTCCACGTATCCTGCCGGCGGAGAATCGCTGTTCAGGAGGGTGTTGTAGAACATACCCACGAAAAACGTGGAGGACGATGCGGTGGAGGAATAGGGATTCAGATTCTTCGGCAAAGCGGTGGTACCGATCCGCAGAGAATCTGCATATTTATCCTGGCGGACGGTACAGGATGCCAAAGCGGCACCCAGCATCGTCAGAGCCAAAATCGCACAAAGTATTCTTTTCATCATAATCAGTAGGGGATCTGGGTACCGAAACCGTTTTTGTTGGCGGAGTTATCGAAGATTTCCTCGATGACGAACTTGTAAGCGGGACGGGTTACCCAGCGCTCAATATTGGGAGCGTGGTATACGTCGTGCTGCGCATTGATGAACTGCTGAATCAGAGGCAGCTCATAGGGGGATTTGGAGCCCATCTCGTTGTGCTCGCCCACGATTTCCATCTTACCGCGCACCTCAAAGGACAGAATCGGCGGCTGATAGAACATCAGGGTTGCCTCGGGATTCACCTGATAGTTGGCCCAGCTGTGCTTGAATGCCATCTCCACGCTGTAGATGTGGCTGAAGTCTACGGTCTTCTCCGCCTCATCGGAATACAGCCACTTCATGAGCAACTGCAGACCGCGGTTGCTGTAGGTCTTATCCTCCGGATCGTAGGTCTTGATGTGCTCGATATACGCTTCCAGAGCCGCCTCCAGATACTCTTCCTTGGGAATGAATCCGATACCCTTGACAGATCCGTTCAAGCCGGCGGGGCCGTTGCTGATGAACACGGGATCGTGAGAGGTAAAGGACAAAAAGATCTTCTCGGGGGACATCATTGTGCCCTCGGCCAACTGCTTAACTGTGTTGGCACGGGTCTTGTACGCCCAGTTAAAGAAACGGTTCAACTGTCCATCTTCCATTCTTGCTCTTTCCATGATAAAAACTCCTTATGTTAAATCAAAATGTATTCTGTAAAAATTCAGTTCACGCGCAGAAAACTTGCGGCGGATGCACGGGTGGATGCCTGTGCGATATTGAAGCCGACAGACAGGCCCTTATCGGTGAAATCCGTGCCCTCGGCAGTGAAGCCGGCGCTCACAACCTCGCCTACATCGTCCACAACGTCGTAGGTGAAGGTTACATTTGTGCCGTCCACGGTGTATGTACCGCCGGTTGCGCCCCAGACATGCATAACGCTTGCCATCTGCATGATGCTCACGTCAAAGGTTCCGTCATCCTTCATGTTCAGGATGTATGCGTATACCATGGCGCCCATGCCGCCGGATTTGGTCATATAGCCAACGTACACGTCGCCATCGATGGCAACGGGGGCTGTTTCATAGAACTTAATGGCGCCGGAGGTCATGGAAGCGATCATAAAGAAGGGAGTTTCAAAGATGCCGTCCAGGATCACTGCGTCGGTAACGGTTTCCACTTCTCCCTCGCCGTGGGTGTAGGTAAAGGAGATCGTTTCGTCGAATTCCTCGTTCTCGCCAAGGGTGTATGTACCGCTGTACTGCGCAGTCTCAAAGCTGCCCATGCACTCAAAGCCTACATACAGATCCAGAGTTCCGTCGCTCTTGAGATTCATCAGAACGCGGCCGCTCATCTGCATGGGAGTCTCACCCATGGGGATGGTCTGCTCATATCCGGCCACAAAGGAACGGGTTACGGTAACGGCGTCCGTCTTCTCACAGGAAGTGGCCGCCAAGCACATTGTCATCATCACAATGGCAAGTACAAAAGAGATGATTTTCTTCATAGAATACCTCCGAGATAGTTGTTATTGATGCCTGCACAGAGACGCAGTCATCAGGGGCATATAAAAACAATAGGAGTCTGTTCAACTCCATGAAAAGTATATCATATAATGTAGCATTTGTCAACACGAGGGCATGCATATATAGCCGAAAAATGTTATAATTATTCGATTTTCAGGGATTTATACAGGAATATGCATCCCGGCGAAAACGGATAATTTTCCGTCTCCGCAGTCACTCACCGGCGCACACAGACTGCATCTCTATCATATCCCACGCCGGCCCAACAAGGAGATATGCTTTGCTTATCAAAAACGCAGGGCTGCTGCATGAAAATGCACCAGCCCTGTTTGTGATTCTTAATCTTTTGGATATGGATCAAATCGCTTTCAGATGGAAAAGGTGTGCGCTCATGGGTTCGCCCGTGAGGTCGATGACGATGCCCTCCTTCAGCAATGCTCCGCTGTACTGCTTCCCCGTGCGCGCATCCACATAGGTAGCATCCGGATTGGCCGCCTTGATTTTCAGTCGCTTGGTCTGCCCTTTTGGACACTGGTACTTCTCAATCACCGTGAGGAGAATCTCCGCCCCATCGGCCGTTGCGTAATAGTAGGCAGAATACGGATATTTTGTGGGGAAAGCCAGATTGTAGTAATCGCCGAGACGGATCACGTGCTCGAAAGTCTTATACTCGGCAATCTGCTTGGCCATCTCCGATTTGATCTCATCGCTCATTTTCAGGATGTTCAATTCGTATCCCAGCATGCCGCCCACAGCCACTTTATAGCGGTAATCCAGCGACGCAAGGCTTTCCTTGGGATTGGAAACGTGGCAGGACATGGTGGCCGCAGGATATCCCATCAGCGCCGACGCCTGTATCCGGGTGCGGTAGTACGGATCGGTATTATCGCTCGCCCAGATCTGGATGCCGTACTGCATCATGCCAAGATCGTACCGCCCGCCGCCGCCGGAGCAGGTCTCGATCACCGCGTTCGGGAAGCGCTCACGGAACCAATCCAGAAGGCGATACACACCCTTCATATAGCGGAAGAAAATCTCTCCCTGCTTATCGCTGGGCAGATGCATGGAGCCCACATGCGCCATATGGCGGTTCATATCCCACTTGAAATAATCGATCTCGATGCCGCGGAATGTCTCGTCAAACTGCTTCATCAGATACTCAAGTACCTGGGGATTGGACATATCCAAGACCAGCTGATGACGGGAAAGCAGCGGCTCACGACCCACGGTCTGCAGTGCCCAATCGGGATGACTGCGGAACAAATCGGAATCCGGATTGACCATCTCGGGCTCCACCCAGATACCAAACTGTATTCCCTCCGCCTTCACCTTGCGGACAAAGCTGGCCAGACCGTCCGGGAATTTCGCACGGTTTTCATACCAATCGCCCAATCCCGCATGATCATGGTTGCGCGCGCCGAACCAGCCGTCGTCCATAACCAGCATATCAAAACCGGTTTTCTTGGCTTCCTTGGCAAAGTCCAGCAGTTTTGCCTCGTCTATGTTGAAATAGCACGCTTCCCAGGTGTTCAAAACCACGGGATGGGGCTGCAGCGATGCGGGGGGCATGATGTGTGTGCGGATAAAGTTGTGGAAAGTTCTCGTCATCTTTCCGATGCCCGTCGCGGAATAGGTCATCACCGCCTCGGGGGAGCAAAACGTTTCGCCGGCGTCAATGGTGTAGGAGAAGGATTCGCTGCCCAGACCGATCTGCACTCTCACCCGGCTCTGCTGATCCACATCCACTTCATCCAAGAAAGAGCCGGAGTATACGAAGTTGAAGCCGTACACCTCACCCTTTTCCTCGGTGGCGTTGTGGCTGCAGAGCGCGATGAACGGATTATAGTGAGGAGAGGATGCGCCGCGGTTGGAATACACAGACTGGGTTCCGTGATGCAGGGGTACTCTTTGGAAATGCATCTCGTTGAAGTGGGATCCGTAGAAGGAGATCATATCGAAATCCGAGCGAAGCATATCCAAGGTCAAAGGCATGCATTTCTCGATCTTCACGCTGGTATCGCCCAGATTTTCCACTGTCATGTACCGGCTGATGATATCCAGATCGGCAAAAACGGTGTAATACAATTTCAGCCGGCAATGGCATCCCTCATCCAGAAGCGTAACCTCCAGAGTTTGCGTATGCTCATCCGCGCGGGCGGCAGGAAATCCGTCCAGATCCAGCCGGCCCTTGAAAATCCGGTAGGAGTGATATACAAAATCGCACACGCCCGTTCCGTCCGCGCTGAGGCGCAGAGAGTTGGGGCGATAGTCACCGGCACCGTAGCAGGAGAACTCCTGAGGGAAGAGATCGGGGGACTTGCTTTCGTTGCACTCCTTCACATGGGGCGCAAAGGAAAGGAAAGTAAAGACCGGATCGGGGACATTGCGGATCCTCTTTCCGTAATATATATGGTACAGGTAATGATCCAGCACCACCTCAAAAGCGTACGTGGTATGCTTGGTGTTGATAACGAATCTTTTTTTGTCCTTGATAAACCGGATAGACATCGGGTACTCTCCTTACACAGATATATTGGGATTACGTAACACTATGCGCTTTGCGTGGCGCGGAACATTCCGGACTCGCCACCAACGCATCCGCTTTATAGCATAATTATAACGTAAGCCGCCGGAAAATGCAACGCACTTTTGCATTTTTGAACACGGTGTCGCAAAGGAAAAGAAAAAGGACGCATATGCGTCCTTTTTTGAGGGACCCCGATAGAACTGTTTTATATAAACAATCCCGTAAACACCTTTCGGGCGTTCGAGGTGTCCGTAACCGTAAATGAAATCAGTCTGTCTCGCTTTGTTGTAAGTTTCAATTCGGCATTTTCGGATGCGGCTTTGACCAGATTCTCAATTTGCTCCAGTTGATCTGTGTTAAACCAGTATTTGAGTTTTTTGTTGTTCTGGCGGACTGAGATATCGATAAGGGATGTGTATAAGTCAGATCTCCACTCCTCTTTTTCATATGGTACCATTATTGCAACATGAATGGCACGCCAAAGAAAGAAAACAGCAAGAAATATTAAAACAACGGCGACAGATATATATAGAAGTATAAAAATACCGTCCGACATATTGGGAAAAATAGCGCCATTCACAAACAACAGCGGCATAGCAAAAAGATCAATCAGTCCCAGCACTGCCATAAGAAGTACAAGCGCACTATAAACAGTATATCGAATAGGTTTCTTATCTCCCATTCCTGCTTCCAGTCCCGCAACAGTTGTGACCAAATCAAAAGCGGCCTTATTCCTGCGTCCGCGAAGAGTTCCAGTGCCTCCAAAATACTCGCTTGATGTGCTGTCTGTGAAATAAATATCTGAATTAATGAGTGATTTTCTAAGGGAGGCATGCTTTGGGTATTGCCTGATAACAAATAATGTCAAAATAGGATTTATGATCGAAAGATATACGCACGCCAACGTAGCCAATCCAAAAAGAAATTTACCTTCTACAGGTGCTTTTACAAACAAAAAAACACAGCCCCCCGCCATCGGCAAAAACAAGACGGAAATAACAATATATGATGTCACCAAATAAGAAATGTATTCCTTCTTAACTTTCCCGTTGAAAATGTCTTTCTTCATCCGCACACTTACCTTCTTGGTTTAATGGTTCTTTTTCGTTTCCGATTATACCGCCAAATTTCCACACCATAGGTGATCGAGTCCATTACTGGGGTCTGCATTTTCCCAGTGCAAAGGATTGCAAAACTAAAATCACGCCATTCACTATAAAAATTATCGGCGCTACATAGATCAATACATTGGCAATGGCATCACTTTTTATCAAGCCAAAAAACAAGTACATTTCCCCTATATCTCCTCCGTCAGGAAAAAGCAAATAGGCCAACAAATACGTTGCGCAGGAAAGCACCATGTATTTTTTCATCCTTGGAAAAAGCACCACCTTCTCCGCAGATTTAATATTGATAATTGCAAAAAACACAGCATGAATTGCCGGAGCAAGTACCAAAGTCCAGAGAAACCTATACCAGCCCATATTTAAAATCCAAGATAATATCGCAATGATAACAAACAGTATGATCAGGATTTGCCATATTTTTGCCGCTCTGTTATGGCAGTTCTTCTCTCGTTTGAGTTGATTTGAACCAAAACGCACCCCAAAAACAACTCCAACAACAACGGTAACTATTACAAATAGGCCGATGATCAAAATGACAGGAAATCGCATGCCCATATTGTTCCCTCCGTTTTGTGACTGTCATCTATCTTAATTTATCATAAATGCACCACATTGTCAAGTTTTCATGAGACAAAGTCGCTCCATCGTCCATAAAGTAGGGGTAGCAAAACACGAAGCCCTGCCTCGCCCGAACAAGAGAACAAACGAAAGAAAAAGCAGACTACCGGATGGTAGTCTGCTTTTCTTGGTGCCCAACAGAAGCGATAATTTCGAAAAATCAATTGTTTTGCATTGCACAAAACTGCTCGGTTCTTCTATCGGTGCGGCGATAAGGCTTTTGGATACAAAAAAGACCTTACAACTAAACCGTAATGGTTCAGATCACAAGGTCTTTTCAGATGAGTTACCCCAACAATTTCAAACCCTATCTATATTCACAGTACATAATTCTTTAGTGACAAGGTGTATTTTTATTTGCGTTATAGCAAAGGAATTTCTTCTTCGGACAATTCCGTTTGCACGCGCGTCATAGTTATTTCGGTGGGGAGAGAGGTAGTTTGACCATTGGTCAGCTTAAAGCAGGTCTCGTTTGCAAGCTCAACATCCCAAAATCCGATTGCCGAATGATGCCCTTGCACGCCGGAAGAAACCGCCTCCATATCTCTGACGGACATTTGTGTCAAATAGTTTTGATGCCACCATACATAGTACGTAGTCTTCTTTTCTCCGTAATCGATAACTATCAAATCGTCATCGTCACAGATATACAATTCAATACATAATTCTTCACAATCCCCTACCCATTTTGTCATCTGTTGTTGAGTGGGATGACATTTTTCAAATTTAGTTATAGAACTACAAGACGTTAATGAAACTAAAAATAGTAGGAAAATCGCTAATGCAATGATTTTCTTCATCATCCTTACACTTCCCTTTGAATATTCTTTTGCTTTCAGTTTGATTTTATCATAAAGCTTTTACTATGTCAAGACGATATAATTTGGTGGCAGGTTCGAGTCCATAAGGTCAAGAAAAAGTTCAATGGTGAAGGAGGGGGGTACCCCTAAAAACACGAAAAGCCCTTGATTTACAAGGACTTTTGTGTCAGGGTGCAAAATTGTTGCACCATTATGGCTCCCCCTGCCTTGCTCAAACCAACGACACTGCGGTAGGTGAAACTCCGCACGTGCGGCGGGAATTCTCCGTGTATCCAACCGACTCTTGCGGTGCCCGGGATTTCCTTGCCTGCCGGCGGAAATCCCGACCGTTGCGACCTCATCGCCTACCGACTTCGCCCGCTCAGTCGGCAAGTATATGGATATTATCCGACAGCATTAGTTAGAGATCAACGGGAGTCAATCATAACCACCGGCCGTGCCGGTGGTTTGCACTAGCCCCCTTGGGGCATGTCACCAGGCTGAGCCTTAAGGCTCGTCGAAAAGTCTGCCAACCGCGCGACTTTTACAGGCATGCCCCTAAAGGGGCTTTTTATTTGCC
>JAZSCY010000197.1:0-3271 GCA_045530875.1 Eubacteriales bacterium | reverse complement strand
GGAAGTATGTCCGCGTTTCTCTGGGGGGTATCCGTGATGAGGCGGATATCCGCGGTCATCGCAAAACCTATGTTGGTGCAATGCCCGGACGTATCGTCAATGCGCTGACACAGGCGGGTACCCGCAATCCGCTGATCCTGCTGGATGAAATTGACAAGATGTGCTCCGATGCCCACGGCGATCCCGCCTCCGCTATGCTGGAGGTGCTGGACGGCGAGCAGAACAAGAATTTCCGGGATCACTTTATCGAGTTGCCCCTGGATCTCTCCGAGTGCGTCTTTATTGCCACGGCCAACACGCTGGATACCGTTCCCCGCCCGCTGATCGACCGTATGGAGATCATTGAACTGACCACCTATACTAAGAACGAAAAGCTGTCCATCGCGCAGAATCACCTGATTCCCAAGCAGATGAAACGGCACGGGCTGAACAAGCGGATGCTGAAGATCACCGATGGTGCGGTAACGGAAATCATCGACGGATATACAAGAGAATCCGGTGTGCGTACGCTGGAGCGACAGATCGCATCGGTTTGCCGCCGTGCTGCCCGCCGCATCGTGGAAAACGGAGAAAAGCGGATCACGCTGACGGAAAACAACGTATCCGACTTCCTCGGTCCCCGCAAGTTGATTCAGGATTCCATTTACGATGCCGATCCGGTGGGCGTAGTCAACGGACTGGCCTACACCGAGTCCGGCGGCGATCTTCTGCGGATCGAGACGCTGATCATGGAAGGCACGGGCAAGATCGAGTTGACCGGCTCTTTGGGTGACGTAATGAAGGAATCCGCCCGTCTGGCTGTCAGCTACATCCGGGCCCATGCGGATGAGTTGGGTGTGGCTCCCGACTTCTACAAAACGAAAGATATACATATTCACGTCCCCGAAGGAGCGACCCCGAAAGACGGTCCCTCCGCCGGCGTGTCTATTCTGACCTCCCTGACCAGCGCACTGTCCGGACGTCCTGTGCATCGGGATATCGCTATGACCGGCGAGTTGACACTGACCGGCCGCGTGCTTGCTATCGGCGGTCTGAAGGAAAAAACCACTGCCGCCTGGTCTGCCGGTGTTACCCGGGTGATCATCCCCTACGACAATCGGGCGGATCTGGAGGAGATAGATCCTCTGGTACGGCAGAAACTCTTGTTCATCCCCTGTCGGGATGCAGGCGAGGTGCTTCGTGCCGCTATCCGCTTTGATGAGGCAGGTACCGCCCTCAGTGAGTGCCCTGCCGAGAAAGATACGACAGATGCCTTTGCGACGCTGATCCCCGCAGGAGATGCCCGCGTCCCCGCCGCAATACGCTGATTTCAGGAGAAGCTGAGTATGAAACTGAATCTGAACAATGCTACCTTGAAGATATCCGCCGGTCTGTCCCGGCAGTTTCCCAAGGATGCCATTCCCCAGGTGGCTTTTTCCGGCCGATCCAATGTGGGCAAAAGCTCGCTGATCAATTCCCTGCTCCAGAGAAAATCTCTGGCACGGGTCAGCAGCGCGCCAGGCAAAACCATCACCATCAATTTCTACGATGTGGATCGAAAACTCTTTTTGGTGGATCTGCCCGGATACGGATATGCCAAGCGCACTCAGACGGACAAGCAGAAATGGTCCTCCCTCACGGACGGATATTTCACGGATAATCCCAACGGCGATCTGCTCCGGCTGGTGATCCAGCTGGTAGACAGCCGCGTGGGCCCCACCGCCGACGATCGGGATATGCTCCGCTATCTTCGTCTGGCATCCATTCCTCACATCGTGGTGGCCACAAAATGCGACAAGCTGAACGCCACCGAAAAGAAAAAGTGTGTGGAAACCCTCTGCGATGACCCGGATCTGTGCGATGCGGAATGCATTATTCTGTATTCTTCCCAAACCGGTGCCGGTCGGGAGGAATTGTGGGAGGAAATCCTCGCCCACTGCAATCTGTAAATTCACGAAAGGCAACAACCATGCTTCACTCTTGCTATGGCATCAACGCTGAGGGCCATCTGACCATCGGCGGTATCGATACTCTGACTCTGGCCAAAAAGCACGGCACACCGCTGTACGTGCTGGACGAAGATCACATCCGGGGCATGTGCCGGATGTATAAATCCGCCTTTGCGGAGAGTTTTGGCGGCAAGTCCACCCCTGTTTATGCGGGAAAAGCCCTTTGCTTCAAGGGAATGTACCGTATCATGGCGGAGGAGAATATGTGCGCGGACTGCGTATCCCCGGGTGAGTTGCACACGGCGAACGCCGCCGGCTTTCCCATGGATCGGGTATTCTTCCACGGCAACAACAAAACCGACGCGGATCTGCGTTATGCGGTTTCGTTGGGCGTTGGCCACATCGTGGTAGATTCCCATGAGGAGTTGGACGCACTGGATGAAATCGCGGGCGAGGCCGGCATTTCTCAAAAAATCCTTCTGCGGATCACCCCCGGCATCGATCCCCACACCCACAAGAAGATTATCACCGGCAACGTGGACTCCAAATTCGGATCCGCCATCGTGACCGGTCAGGCAGAGGCCATCGTGTGCGATGCCCTCACAAAAAAGAATCTGATTCTGGACGGTCTGCACTGTCATGTGGGCTCCCAGATTTTCGACATCGGTCCCTTCGCGGATGCGGCGGACATTATGATCGACTTCGTGGCGCAGATGCGGCACAAGCACGGGGCGACTTTGCCCATTTTGAACATCGGCGGCGGTTTTGGTGTGCGCTACACCGAGGACGATCCCGAGATCGATTATTTTTCCAACATCCATGCGCTGGGCAAGATCATGGATGATAAATGCGCCCGCTACGGCATGGACAAGCCCACGATCCTGATGGAGCCGGGCCGTTCCATTGTAGCGGCCGCCGGCATTACATTGTACACCGTTGGCAGCGTAAAGGAGATCCCCGGATTCCGCAATTACGTATCCGTGGACGGCGGTATGCCCGACAATCCCCGCTACACGCTTTACCAGTCCCGGTACACGATTCTGCACGCGGCTCGCGCCGGTGAGGGTGCGGATTACGAATGCACGGTGGCCGGCCGCTGCTGCGAAAGCGGTGATCTTCTGGCGGAGGGCGTGAAGATCGTTCGCCCCGTCCGTGGTGATATTCTGGCCGTGCTGGTCACCGGTGCGTACAATCATTCCATGGCATCCAACTACAACCGTCTGCCCCGTCCGCCGATCGTTATGGTATCGGGTGGCAAAGACCGGGTGGCTGTCCGTCGGGAATCCTATGATGATCTGCTTACTCTGGACGAGAATATTTGATAACAAGAAGGCATGTTTTCC
>JAZSCY010000385.1:0-3763 GCA_045530875.1 Eubacteriales bacterium | reverse complement strand
ACCATCATCGACGCCTCCCGTGAGGCGATGAATGTGATCATGGAGAACGCCAAAAAAACCCGCCTGTTTGATCGGTGCCGGATTTCCTGCGCGGATTATGCCTCCTTTATCCGCGGTGCCCAGGGCCGAGAAAAGTACGATATCATCTTCCTGGATCCGCCCTACGGAGCCGGACTGATGCCCGAGGCGCTCCGAAAACTGGATCGGGGTGAATTGTTTGCTCCCGGTGCGGTGATCGTGTGCGAGACGGACAATGGCACCGATGCCCGCCCCTCTCGCCGGAACCGGAGCGAGGAGGAGATCGAGGCGCAGGAAAATGAGGCCATTCTGCGGGATGTGTTTGGCGGGGATGAGTCTTTGGCGGCCCGGTACACCGTGCAGAAATCCGTATCCTACGGCCGTGCGCGGATCACACTTCTGCGTCCGGCAGTGAGCGAGGTGTGATATGGAACAGACAAAACGGATCGCCATGATCACCGGAAGCTTTGACCCAGTGACAAGCGGGCATGCGGATCTGATTCGCCGTGCGGCAGGGATGTTTGACTTCGTGTACGTGGCTCTGATGTCCAATGGAGAGAAGGACTCCGCCGCCCATGGCATGTTTACCTATGAGGAGCGGCTGGCCTTGCTGGAGGCGGCCTGTGCCGATCTGGCCAGTGAGGGGATCACCAATGTAAAAGCCGAGGTGTGCGTCGGTCTGTCCTCCGCCTATGCGGCGGAGCGGGGCATCCGCTATATCGTGCGCGGTGTACGATGCGCATCGGATTTCGATTACGAATACTCCCTTGCCGCTATCATGAAGCGTTTTGACGCGGGTCTGGAAACGGTGATGCTGCCCGCAGAACCTTCCATCGCCTGTGTCAGTTCCACCTACGTGCGGGAATTGATCAAATACGGCCATCCCATCGGCGATGCTATGCCGAAGAGTGCGGCGCATTTGGCCGTGTCCCTCTATGGAAAAAAATAATATTTCATAACAGCGCCGGTGAGGCGCTGTTTTTTTTGACTTCCTATTTTCGGAAACGTGTTGCGTATGGGGTGGAGATATGCTATAATCAAAATAATAAATGCAGTGGAGGAATTGAGAAACATGAAACGCAGCTTTCGATGGATCATGACGTGTGTGCTGTTGGCCTGTGTGGTTTTCAGCGGATGCACGGGCAAGGAGAATCCCGACACACCGCCCGACACATCCCAAACACCGGAGCAGCAAGGCTTTGTGCCGTCCGAGATTATGCTGATCGAGAACGGCGCGAGCGAGTACACCATTGTGTATGCGGATGAGCGCGGCGCGGACTACCGATCTGCCGCTTTGGATGTGCAGAAGCAGATTGAGAAATATACCGGAATCAAATTGCCCATGCTGCGGGACAGCGCCGGCGGTGTTCCAACAGAAAAATGCATTCTGGTAGGCCCCACCTCCTTTGCCCAGTCGAATGCGGTGTGTGACGGAATACGTGCCCATGACTACACGGTGCGCACGGACGGTACCCATCTGGTATTCGGCGTGATCGGTGAGAAGGCCGC
This sequence comes from Eubacteriales bacterium, assembly GCA_045530875.1. Lineage (GTDB taxonomy): Bacteria > Bacillota > Clostridia > Oscillospirales > CAG-272 > SIG701. Next base: position 2,236 of record JAZSCY010000385.1, on the reverse strand, counting down.
GGGAAATGCGCTGGATGTGCTGATCGATGCCATAAAGGGATACGATAAGAACGGGGAAGCTCCCCTGGTTCTTTCGCTGAATGAATCCTACACGTACACCGATTATCGCCTCCGTTCCTTTACGGTGAACGGGGTACCGCTGGAAAAGTTCTCCATCGTCTACGGAAAAGATGATGCGGCGGAGGCTGCTTTGGATGTGCAGCAGCAGATCTTTGACGCATACGGCAGTCTGCTGCCCATATACATGGATTGGGAGAAGGATCCCGAGGGGCCCGAGATCATCATAGGAGAAACCAAGCGTCCCGCCGCCAAAGCGGTAGATGCTCCCGCAGATGCGCTGGAGTATGCATGGAGTGTGTCCGAGGGGAATCTGATTTTGAAATCCGCCGGCCTTCATTCTCTGAAGCGCGCCGCCCTTCAGATGGCGTCTCATTTTGCGGCTCTTGGCAAGGATATAGCACTGGAAGACGGACACACCTCTTCTGCCAATTTGCACAGACCTCCCGTGAAGGATGCGACTTTGGCGGAGGGTGCGGATATTCGCGTTATGAGCTCCAACGTGCTGGCCGATCTGTATGTAACCGATCGGGAGGCGCTGCCCTATGTGACTGAGCGCAGTGAAATGTATTTTGCCGCTCTGGATTACTATCAGCCGATTATCGTGGGCGTGCAGGAATTCGATGCGAGCTGGTTTCGGGAGTGGAACAACTATTCCCATAAGGATCAGTACGAGATCGTAACGGCAAGCAACGAAAACATCAAAGGGGAAAAGTACCTGACCGCCATTATTTACCGCTCCGATCTTTTGGAAATGGAAGCGGGCGATATCGTCCACTACACCAAGTACAACAATTCTCGAGGCCGCGTTATGAACTGGGGCGTGTTCAAGGTAAAGGAAACCGGAGAGCGGTTCATTTTCCTCAACACCCATTGGGATGTGGATTCACATGATGCGGACGGCAACGTGACACAGCTGGGCTACCGGGCAGAGCAGGGGCAGGAAGTAACGGAAATGGTCCTGAAACTGCGGCAGGAGTACGGCCTTCCCGTAATATGCACGGGTGACTGGAATCTGTGGGAAAAGGATACGATCATGGTGGGCATGCTGAAGAAAACGGATATGGTGAATGCCCGCCAGGTACTCACCCCCGGTTACGGTCGGTATATCGATATGATCCTGACAAGCAAGGACGTGACCGTGCTGAGTTGGAAAGAACTTGCCTACAACAAAAAACCGGATCTGGGATCCGATCACGCATGGCTTATTGCGGATCTGAAGCTGCCGGACTAAATATAAAAACAGAATATCGGCAGGACTGCCGCACATGTGTGCGACAGTCCTTTTTTGTTCAAATTGGTGCAACGGGGTTGCGGGTGGATAGAATATGTGCTATAATCAAAATAATAAATGCAGTGGAGGAATTGAGAAACATGAAACGCAGCTTTCGATGGATCATGACGTGTGTGCTGTTGGCCTGTGTGGTTTTCAGCGGATGCACGGGCAAGGAGAATCCCGACACACCGCAGGATGTGGTGCAGGATGCGTTCACACCGTCCGAGATTACGCTGATCGAGAACGGCGGGAGCGCGTACACCATCGTGTATGCGGATGAGAGTGGCGCGGATTATCGCTCCATCGCAGCGGATGTACAGCGCCAGATCGAGAAATACACCGGGATCAAGCTGCCCATGAGCCGGGACGGATCCAGCGGTGCGCCCTCTGAAAACTGTATTTTGGTTGGCCCCACCTCCTTTGCCCAGTCGACGGCAGTATGCGGCGGTATGCGTGCCCATGATTACACGGTACGCACGGACGGCGTACATCTGGTGTTCGGTGTGATCGGTGAGAAGGCGGCGGGAAATGCGCTGGACGTGCTGATCGATGCCATCGCGGATTACGATAAAAATGCGGGGAATCCGCTGGTTTTGTCATTGAACAAATCGGTTACGTTCACCGGATACCGCCTCCGCTCCTTCACGGTGGAGGGAGTGTCGCTGAACGAGTTTGCTATCGTGTACGGAAAGGATGAAAACGCGGATGCGGCTTTGGAGGTACAGGCACAGATTTTTGATGCCTACGGAAGCCTTTTGCCGGTATATATGGATTGGGAGGCCGATCCCACGGGCCATGAAATTCTCGTGGGTGAAACGAATCGTGCAGCATCCAAATCCATTGCGGCACCCACCGATGCGCTGGGGTATGCCTGGAGTGTATCCGAGGGAAATCTGGTGCTGA
>JAZSCY010000289.1:0-6980 GCA_045530875.1 Eubacteriales bacterium | reverse complement strand
GTCTGTGTTTTCCCCGGTGTATCGGCTGCCCGTGCGGATTGTACCAAGCCAAACACCACGGCCACTGCGGCAACGAGCGCAAGGCTCAAAGATAGAACACGGCACATTGTTTTCATACGTTTCTCCTAATATTTCCCGTATTTCTACCGTTATTGTATCACGCGGCAATATCCCTGTCAACGAACAAACTGAAAAAAGCCATCCGTGCAGGATGGCTTTTTTATTTGACTTTTCTGATATACAGTGAACTCTTCCCTGTCTCCGATATTGTATCGGGATCAATCCATGAAATACTTGGACTGGGCTTCCGGATCCGGAGTATAGGGCAGGATGAGCGTATACACGGTATCGCCCGCTATATACACTTCCTTGGCCAGGGATACCGCTTTGGCGTTGTATTCCCGGTTCTGACGGGTATCGGCTCTTCCGTCGATGGAGGCCACACCGGTAGGCCACAGCACTACCTCAGCGGCGATATCTTCGTACAATGCAACCGTACCGCCGGTATAGCCGTGATGGGAAAGCTGTACGATATCGCTCTTCAGATAATCCCCGTAAATCTGAGTCAGGTGCTTGCTGGCACGGTTGGAGGCATCACCCAATACCATCACGGTATTGTCCTGCGCCGTCACACGGAACACAAGAGAGGTGGTGTTGTGATACTCCAGTCTGGAGGGCTCCAGATTGGCGTATGTGTAGAGCATTTCCACTTCCACGCCGCCGGCGCGAATGACCTGACCCGCATGGGCCTTGATCACGTTGGCATCCTTGTACTCTTTTTGGAATGTATTGCGGCATTGGGTGGCGCGTCCCTCATCGGGTCCTTCGTCAATGCCCTGATACTGCTCAAGGGTGGAGAAATGATGGATAATATTCTGCACCTTGATGCGCTTGTAAATGCCGTTTTCCGTGAATTTCAAGAAACCGCCCGTATGGTCGCCGTGAGCATGGGTCAGAATCCATGCGGCAACGGTGATTTTCTTTTTGTCCACAGCCAGCTGATTCAGTGCGGCGGTGATCAAACTCGGCGTTTTGGTGGAATATCCGCCGCCGTCCACCACGATAAACCGTCCGTCCTCCAGACGGAAGACCATGCTCAGACCGATCTGGTTATACACACCGGTTTCCGCATCCTTACCGTAATTCTCCAAACCGATCAAGCTGACTGCCGGCTCGCAGATCTTCTCGTAAGGCTGCTCGGTGAAGATCGTCATATCATAGGCGTCCTCAATGGCCACGCGGGTTTCTCTGGTGGCGGCAGTATAGAACGCATGAACGATTTTGTCCTCGCTCGTATAGATCGCGGAAAGATTATCGCCCATCTGACGGTTGGAGAACTGGGTATATCCTGCGTCCTCCATGGCAGCGGCGTACGCCTCAAATTCCTCTACGCTGGAGTGAGCCGCATACAGCATATGGCATTCATCCTCCAGATCCACAAACTGAACCTCCCGGATGCCGGTGCCGTAACGGGGCAGCGTCCGCAGCTGCTCATAGCCGATTCCTTGGGCGGTATAATCCGGAGCGAGGGTAAAGCTTCCCTCTCCCGCGGAATCCTGCACCATAGCGGCAAATCCCTCGCAGGCTTTATTCAGCGTAACATCGTCCCAGGCGGCGATAACGATCTTCTCGCCCACGATACAGATGGCGTACTCACCGTAGGGGAGATTTTCCATAACCGACGCGGTTTCGGGACGATTGGTAATACCGATCAGAATCTCCTTTGCGGGAGCGGTTTCATTTTTGCCCAGATAATCGTCCATCCACTCCGGCTTAATTCCGGTGGCGTCCTCGATCGCGTCACGAACGGCGAGGGCGGCGACCTGAATCGGAGATTTGGAGGCTTCGGGAACGACGATGTTGTATTCGGACACACCGCCTCCTACAATGACGATATCCTGTACAGCGGGATCTGTGACGGCGGGGGTGTCCGAGGTATCCACGCCCTCTGCGGGATTGCCGGTACAGCCCTGCATCAGAACAGAAAATACCACAAGGAGCAGGAGCAAAAAAATGCTTTTCTTCATAACAAAACGTTCCTTTCCATATTCTACACTCTAATTATAAAACATTTTTCATCCATTTGCAAGAAGCGGTGCACATTTGATGAAAATTCCCGCCAAAAGCGCAAAGCAAAAAGCCATCCGTGCAGGATGGCTTTTGTCGGGGATTCTTACTTGATGATCTTCGCTGTTTCCACGTCCTCGGGCGTATAGGGCATGATCAGCGTGTATACCGCCTCACCGGCAACATACACTTCCTTTGCCAATTTAATGGCGTAGGCATTGGTATCACGGTAACGCAGATCCTGAGGCTCCAGGCCGCCGTCAAATCCGCCCACACCGCCGGGCCAAAGCACCACATCCGCATCTACTTTCTCATAGAGTGCGATGGTACCGCCCGCATATCCGTGGTGGGACAGCTGCACCATATCGCTCTTCAAGTAATCGCCGTATTCCTTTACCATATAGCTGCAGGTGATGTAGCTGGCATCGCCCAGAACTACCACGCTGTTGCCATTGGCCGTCACACGGAACGTCACAGAAGAGGTGTTGTGATCCTGCAGGGTGTAGGGTTCCAGATCGCCCGGTGTGCAGAATATCTCGATCTCTGCCCCACCGATCTTGAACAACTGACCGGCGTGCGCCTTGATGATGTTGGTACCCTTATAGGTCCGCATCAGAGCACGCGTCTCGGAGGCACGGCCCGTGTCCTTACAGTTATTATACTGCTGGGTGGTGCAGAAATGATGGACAAAGTTCTCAACCGTTACCTTATCCTTCTTATCGGATTCGCTGAACATATTGAATCCGCCCACGTGGTCACCATGGGCATGGGTGAAGATCCAGGCGGCGATCACGATGTTTTCCTTATCCACAGCCAATTCGTACAGATTGTCATAGATCAGCCCCACGGTTTCATTGGCCATACCGCCGCCGTCCACCACGACAAATCGGCCGTCCTCCATGCGGAAGATCATCAGAAGGCCGATGGGATTGCCGTAATAGGTGCCGGGAACAGTACCCTCAATGCCGCCGTATCCTTCCAGACCTACCAGAGTAACGGAGGGCTCACACACCTTTTCGTATTCCGTTTCTTCGAAAATGCTTGTATCGTATGCCGTGTCGATGGTGATGCGGGCATCCCGCTTGGAAGTGGTAAAGGATGCGTGAATGATTTTTTCCTCGTTGGTATAGGCTACGTAGTGATTATCGGCCATCTGGCGCCGGTACACACAGGTATATCCTGCGTCTTCCAGCACCTTGTAATAGGCTTCAAACTCGGCCAGATCCGTATCCTCTGCCAAAAGCATATAGCAGGCATCCGCCAGATCGATAAACTGAACGTGCTCATCCTCTGCGCCATAGTGGGGCATCTGCAGAAGAACGTTCAGTCCCACATCCTGAGCGGAATAATCCCCGGGCAGAATAAAACTTCCCTGGGAGGCATTTCGCTTGATGTAATTGGCGAACTTACTGCAGGCGGCAGAAATAGACGCATCATCCCAGGCGGCGATGACGATCTTATCGTTCACGATGCGGATAGCGTACTCACCGTAGCGAACATCACGCAACACGGCTTTGCTCTCCTCACGGCCGGTGATGCCCACAAGGATCTCCTTAGCAGGCACGGGATCATCGGGATACAGATAATCGTCCGTCCACTGGGGCTTTACACCGGTAACGCTGTTGAATGCGTTCAGCACCTGTCTGGTTGCCTCCGATACTTTATCGGAAACATCCTCATGGGTGACCAGAGTATACTGGGTAGCGCCGTTTTCCACGACAACCAGATCCGTTACAACGGGTGTGGTGTCTACGGGATCGCCCGTGTTCTCACCAGGACCTTGAGGTGTGGGATTGCATCCCTGCATGAAAAGGGATACAACGATCAGAAGAAGGCTGAGTTGGATGATGTGCTGTTTTTTCATGTGCATTTTCCTTATTATCAATAAATTATTTTCGATTCATTCTGGGCATCCGGCGTATACGGAAGCGTCAGGGTGCGGACGAATTTGCCCGCGATATAGACTTCCTTCGCCAACTCCACCGCTTTGGCGTTGTAATCCCGGGTAAGCAAACTCTCGTAGGATCCGTCGATGGAGGCCACACCGCAAGGCCACAGTGCCACCTCAGCGGATATGGCGTTATACAGCGGGATGGTGCCGCCTGTATAGCCGTGATGGGCGATCTGCACGATGTCGCTCTTCAGATAATCCCCATAGGAGCGCACCAGATAACTGCAGGATCGGTTGGAAGCATCTCCCAGCACCAGAACGGTGTTATCCTGACACGTTACCCGGAACACCAGGGAAGATGTGTTTTGATACTCCAGTTGGGAGGGCTCCAGATCCTCATAGGTGAAGAGCATCTCGATCTCCATACCGCCGAGGTGGAACACCTGACCGGTATGGGCTTTGATCACCGTTGCCCCCGCAAATTCCCTCTTCAGAATATTGCGAACACGCTGGGACTGACCGGGATCGCCCAAAGTATCGTATTGTTCCGGTGTCACCAAATGATGCACAACCGACTCGATCTTGACTCTCTTGTGATAGTTCAGATCCTCAGTGAAATGGACAAATCCGCCGGTGTGATCGCTGTGGGCATGGGTCAAAAACCAAGCGGCAATCACGATGTTGTTCGGATCTACCGCCAGTTTTCTCAACTCCCGATAGATCATAGGCCCGGCCGCAGGCACATAGTCTCCGCCGTCCACCACGATGAATCGGCCGTCCTCCAAACGGAAGATCAGGCACAAACCGATCTGGTTGGGAACGCCTTCTGTATCGTTCATATAGCCTTCCTGTCCCACCAGGGTGACAGAGGGCTCGCATACTTTTTCGTAGGGCTGCTCGGTGAACAGCGTCATATCGTAGCCATCCTCAATGGAGATGCGGGCGTCTTTGTCCCTTGCCATGAAGGAAGCATGGATGATCTTTTCCTCGCTTGTATACATGGCGTGCAGATTCTTTCCGAATTCGCGGTAGGCGAAACGGGTATATCCGGCAGCCTCCAGGGCATTCAGATATTCTTTGAACTCATCCGCGTCCGTGTTTTTGGCATAGAGCATGTAGCTGGCATCGCCCAGATCCACAAAACGAAGCTCCTCATCCGGCGCACCGTAATGAGGCAGTGCCTGTACTGCGGCATTTCCCACGCCGGAGGCGGTATAATCCCCTTCCACGGCAAACTGTCCTTCGACAGCGGATTTCCGCACGCAGTTGACAAAGGCAGCACACGCCCTCTCCAGGGAGGCATCATCCCAGGCGGCGATGACGATCTTCTCGCCCACCACCCGGATCGCATACTCACCGTAAGGCAGATCGCCCATAACGGAAAGGCATTCTTCCCGGGCCGTCAAGCCTATCAGAATCTCCTTTTCGGGGATGGGATCGCCAGTCGCAATGTAGTCATCCGACCAACTCACCTTCACGCCGGTTTTTGCCTGAATTTCGTTCATCACCCCACGGCCGGCCTCCACCGCCGTATCGGATGCGTACTCACCAATGACAACGGAATACTCCGATTGACCGTCGGCCACCACATCCAGATCCGCAACAACCAGCGCCGTATCCGCAGGTGCTTCCGTATGCAGGCCCGGATCGACCGTATTCGTCGTACATCCGGACAAAAGGAAGGCAAAAATAACAAAAAGACTATACAGCCACACCTTACCCTGTCTCTTCATCATAATCTCCTTCGTGCCTTTTTCCTGCGGGGCTTGGCACAAAAGCCCCTGTTTGCGTGAAATGAATACATAAATAATTATACTGCAAATCAAAAATCCGTCAAGGGATTTTGGTAAATTTGTTAAAACGAACGAGGGAAAATGATCGCATTTCCCAATGTAAACAAACAGAATGTTACCGCATTGTTAATTCCGTTTTGTTCACTCGCAGTTCATTGATTTTCTGTCGAAAAAGCATTATAATAATAAGGTTACAAGCGCAGAATCGGAGCGGATCTGCGCACTCCATCGGAAAGGATCCTTACTATGCTGAAACGGCTTGCCGGCTACATAAAAGAGTACCGTACTCCCACCGTGCTGACCTTGCTCTTTATCGTGGCCGAAGTGATTATTGAAGTATTTATCCCGTTTATCACCGCCAATCTGGTGAACAAGATCAAGGCGGGCGCTGAGATCGATGTCATTCTGAAGATTGGTGCCCTTCTCATCGTGATGGCGGGACTGTCTTTGTGCTGCGGCGGTATCGCAGGCTTTACCTGTTCCAAAGCATCCGCAGGCTTTGCCAAAAATCTGCGCAAGGCGCTGTTCCACAAGGTGCAGAGTTACTCCTTTGAAAATATCGACAAATTCTCCTCGGCATCCCTGGTGACCCGTATGACCACCGACGTGAGCCACGTACAGATGGCGTATATGATGATCATCCGCACAGCGGTGCGCGCGCCTCTGATGCTGATTTTCTCCATCGTCATGGCGTACGTGATGGGCGGCGCACTGGCCACCTCCTTTATCGTACTTATTCCCTTCCTGGCCGGCGGCTTGTTCCTTGTCAGCCGCAAAGCCATGCCTGCCTTCCGCCGCGTATTCAAAAAATACGATCGGATGAATGAATCCATTGAGGAAAACGTGCGGGGCATGCGCGTGGTCAAGGGATTCTCCCGGGAGGAATACGAGAAAGAAAAATTCGCCACGGCCTCCGAGAACATCCGTTGGGATTTTACCAAAGCAGAGCGGATCGTGGCGTTGAACGGCCCTCTCATGCAGATCTGCGTGAATTTCAATATGATCTTCGTTCTTCTGGTCGGCTCCCGGCTGATCATTCAGAGCGGCGGTGCCCTGATCGACGTGGGTGAGATGTCCGCCATGCTGACCTACGGCATGCAGATTCTGATGCAGCTGATGATGCTGTCCATGATCTACGTCATGCTGACCATTTCCTCCGAATCCATCCGCCGCGTGGTGGAGGTACTGAAGGAGACGCCGGCGCTGGCAAGTCCCGCCCATGCGGTGAC
>JAZSCY010000132.1:0-5469 GCA_045530875.1 Eubacteriales bacterium | reverse complement strand
CCGGCTTCCAGCATGATCTGGGCGATCTCCTCGGGAGATCCGCCGGCGGACCAGGGCAGCTGACGGCCGTCCAAAACCATCATGATTACTTTACCGTCTTCGTCAATACCGATGGCGGTACGGCTGGCGCGGTTGCTGGTGTAGTTGTCGCTCTTGGTTACCGCTACTTTACCGTCTTTCACAAGAACGGTACCGAAAGCGGCGATACCCTCGCGGATGGTGTTCTGGATGTCGTTTACATTGTTCACATAGTCTTCTCTGGTTCCGATGACGGCCGTACCGTCCTTAAGAATACCGAAGAAGCCGGGGGCCGTTACAGGATAATACTCAACGCCCTCCATAACCACAAGGCCGCTGGGCGTACCGTTGGTGATGTTGTATCCGGCGCCGTTGGTTGCCACGATAGCGTTGAAATTTTCATACAGCGGATCGCCATTTGCGTCCTTCTTGTTTCTGTAATTGTACACAAGGGCAGCCGCCTGGTCCTCAACACGCTGCATGCCAATATTTTCCCCCACAGGCGCCTTGTTGTCCTTATAGTTGACCATAATGTCAACATCTTCACGGTTTACATCCACCGTTGCGATGTAATACGCGATCTGCTTTCCGTCCACCGTCTGAGCAAGCTTGATATCCTGCTCAATACCGGGAGCCAGGATGGAATGTTCTTCGGAGAAAATCGTATAATAACCGTTCGTTGCCGTAGTATCATTGCTGATATTCTCATACAGACATCCCTTGGCCCAACTGTAGATGTAGTCCGCAAAAGCATAGCAGCAGGCTTCGCGGAGCTCGTTATAGGTAGTAACACCGTAAGAGTTCTCCAACAAAGCAATAGACACGTTGTTGGAGTACGCATCGTATACTGCCTTGCGAACGGCGGCATTGTCATCGGCTACACCGAAACGGCTGTTGATAAAGTATACGGTACGGTCGAAATCGCTAAGACCGTTCGGGTTCTTGCTCTGGATTTCCTCTTTTTCAAAGAGAACACCGTTCTCGTAGTAAGCCTTCATCAGATCACTGAAAAGGACACCGTCCTGATACTTCTTGTACTCATTGACAAAATAGTATCCGTCCATATCGCCGTAGAAGTCATTCCAACCATAGGCTTTGGAAGCGTCCACGCCGAAGCAGAAATCCTTAATGTACGCTGCCATCTCATCGATGGTGCCGTCCGGAACATTGCCGAACTCCACGCTGTATTTCAAAAGGTCGCAAAGGTCGCCAGCCCAACCGGAGATGTCCGCGCCGCCCTTATTGACGTAGGAAATGTTCATACATCCGAACATATGGCCGAAGTCCACAGAATCGTCCTTGCCTTTTCCGTTCACCTGACCGTTGGGAATGGTGAAATTCTGAAGATTGCGAAGAGGCATAACCTTAATGGTATTGGCTTCGTCCGCATCCTTGGCGATAACGAAATTGGTGAAGCCTTCCTCCTCTTCGCCCGCCAAAGTACGCCAGTTGTCATCCAGGTATCTGTCCACGCCGCAGCGAACAAAGTTCAAAACCAGCAGACCGGCGTCTTTGTTATACAGCTCTGCATATTCCTGGGCATATACTTCCAGCTGCACGAACAGCTCCATGAACTGGCTGTACGAGGTAACGAAGCCATAGCTGTCCTCATTGGTCGGAGGCTCCTCTGTTACAGTGGAATCTTCCCCATCCGTAACAATTTCCGCACCGGTATTCACACCGGTGTCCGTGCCGGTTTCCGTCTCAGCCCATGCGTACATGGGGGCAAGACCCAGAAACATAGTCATTACCAGAAGCAACGACAGCACTTTTGTCAGCATTTGTTTCAACATTGTGTGACCTCTCTTCATATAGAATTGAATTTTTTATATATTTATAGCTCTCGGTTCACATTTCCAGCAAGTGGCTGAACTGGACAATCGCAGCATCGTTGTCCGTATGTGCCTCCGAAAGTCGTTTTTTCATAACATTCAGCAAATCTTTTTGGGAAAGGATCTGCATCAGTTTCTCGTTTAATGCCTGTTGGGTGTTTTCGCAAACCCATCCGCATCCCGGATCCGTTACCATTTCTGCAGCCGAGGTAGTTGCCGTGGTCAAAACCGGAATTCCCAGCGCCCGGGCTTCGTCGATCACCATCGGCGCCGCCTCGTGGTAAGAGGTAAGCAGAAGAAGATCCGCATGTTTCATAAATCGGTACGGGTTGCTCTGCTCTCCGTAGAAAATCACCCGATCTTCCATACCAATACACACGGCCTGTTTCTCCAGTTCCGTTCGTAGGAGACCATCCCCCACAATGTGAATCTTTACAGGCAAGCCTTGCAAGCTGGCATCTGCCACCGCACGGATGGCACGCTCAATTCCCTTCACATGACTCAGCCTGGCCACAAGAACCGCGTGAACCTCGCCCGGGGGATACGCTATGGGTTCTTTATCCGCCAGCGATCGGATCTCGTCCAATCTATGGCAGTTGCGCACGGTCATGCACTTCGCACTCAAATCGGGGAGTGCTTTCTCCAGCACGTGCCTACATCCGTCAGAACAAGCGGCAATCCGGTCAAACTGCTTCAGCAGACGGTTGTTTTCCGGGTAATCCGCGCCGCACCGGCTGTAATCGCAATGGATAAACGCAAATTTCCGACAAGCGCGGATACGCTTCAAAGCATATTCCTGCACGCCGCCGTAAAATGATTTTTTTCGGCCGTTATGCAGATACGCTATCGCACAATCGTACTCGCCCTTCCACATGGGTTGAAACGGGAGCATGAGACGCACGGCGGCCGACCGTCCCAAAAGACGGCTTAGGGCGGCCAGGGCACCTCGCATCAAAGCATCCTTCCCTTTGCACTCTCCCTGGCTCATGCCAAGGTATCGGAAAAGGCCTCCGCACTCCACCACCTTGACTGTCGGCGGAAGAGATTCTATGTATTCTCCCGTTTTATGAAACAGGAGCAGCGTCACATCGTACTGTTTTTCCGTATCGATGGACCAAAGAAGGTTGTACAAACTCTTTTGGACTCCGCCAACCTTCATATTATTATTAATAATGATGATTCTTTTCATTTTTCACCCGGATAAGGGATCATTTTTCGGCCGCCGCGCACGCCTGCATACACCAGCCGAAGCCGCTTCAGCGGAGTAAGGGATGTACTTCGTTTGAAATGCAGACCGAAGTACAACGCCATCAGATACGCGCTGTGGGGAAACAACTTCCGCACCAGAACACCCTTATCGTAGAAGTACTTTTCATTGTATCCCTCACACCAGGTGGAGGTATCCTTAGCGCAATTTCCCAGCACGTAGCTGTGGGAGTACACCTTCAATCCGGCATCAAAACAGGCTTTCAGAAACAAACTATCCTCACCGGCACTGAACACGCATCCACCGCCGAATGACTGATGGAAGATGATGTTGTGATCCAGAATCGCCTTTCGCCGCACAGCTATGCGGCATGTACCGTATCGCATGGAATTCCACATATGCACTCTACGGGTAGGGGTTTCCCTGCGCTCGACAATCATGCCGTCTTTGGTAATATTCAGCCCAAACAGCATCACATCCGCACGGGGATTTTGCCGGAAAGCCTCGATCACGGCTTCCGGCATCCCATCGTTATAGACCATATCGTCGTCGCCGAAGAGAAGAATGTCCGCATCCGCCGCCAGCAAAGCGATGTTTCGGTTCAGTCCCACACCTCGGGTAGGGGTGGTGATCATGAGCCAATCGCCATCTTCTCCGTCATGACGGGAAATTTCCGCCCGATCTGCCTGGTTGGCAAGCACGGCACGGCATTTCAGATTCATTCTTTCGGCAACTTGAAAGTCCGTTTGGTGCATGGTGGCAACCAGCACCTGCAGTGTCATTTCAGATGGCATATTCACTGGTTCTCGCTGAACCGGGGATCTTCCTTCATGGATGTAAGCACATCGTTGAAGGTTTCCTGGGTGGCGAAGAAGGTGGGCTTGGAGGCCTCAGGCATATCTGCCGGCAGCTCCGCAAACACAACGGAAACGGTGATGGGATCCTCATCCTCCGCGAGCTTCAAGGTGCCACAGGGATGTCCGTTTTCTTCATTATAATATATAGTATATATAACCGTCATTTCTCCATCCACATCGGCGGTAAACTGGAGGCTGGCTGAGGCATCGTTGCTGTCCGCTTTTACCGTGATCAGATCGGAGAAGGCGAAGGGATAACGGAAAGTACCGTATGTGGTTTCCACGGTAACCCAGGAATTGTCCTCGGTGGTTGACAGAATCTGCAATTCCGGAAAATCTATTTCCTCCGGCGTCACAGGAGTCTGCTGTTCCGTGTCTTCCGTGGAATCGTGAGGCAGGGGATCTTTCTTATCACATCCGGCAGACGCGAACATCGTAACCGCTGCACAGAAAGCCAACGCCGCTAAAATCAGTTTTCTTTTCTTCACTATAATAATCTCCTTTCGCATCCGCATCAACGGATACTTCTGGTATATATATCAAAGGTCATACCGTTTCGGTATTCCCGATACATTTCGTAAGAATTTTCCAAGTCCACCAGGATGGCATGCTGCTTGATCGCGCGCTCTTCCGGTGGCGGCAGTTGCATGTAATCCCCGTACAGGATCCGGAGAAGCGGATCGTATTCTGCAGGGACGGGGAATTCGCTCCCCTCAAACGTCATGCGGGACGCACTCTCCATATACCGCCGCGGATACACGCTTTTGCTGTATACGGAAGCGCCTCCGAGAAAGGTATGGACATATTCACTGTCCGCGGCGCCCCGTTTTGTGATACGCAGAAACGGCGCCATCGGCAAGAGAGTACACAGTTTCATAAATATTTTTTTCGCCGGGCTTCCCGTTTCATAGCCCCGCTTCTGCAGGGATTTGGCGATCACCACTTTGGAGGCGAAAAACTGCAGTTTCCTTCCCGCGCCCGTGGGGGCAGCGGCATCACAGGGAAACAAATCGATATACACCCCTTGATGGGTTTGTGGGTCTTTGGGGTGATATTTTTCAAGGCAGGCCGTATTGTTCAGCCGCAATTTGGAGAAGAACATGGGCCAATGCTGAGAAAACTCCTTCTGCAGATAGAAGGTTTTCCCGTCCAGAACGCTTTCCGCTTCCCGCAGAAAACGGTCGTAATCTGTTCGCATCATCAGCACATCCACGTCATCATCCCAGGGGATGAATCCGCCATGCCGCACGGCACCGAGCATGGTTCCGGCGAACAAAATGTACGGGATGTCCAGCGTGCGGCACACTCGATCGAATTCACGAAGAAGCGTGAGCAGCGCTTTTTGGTGAGCAGCATGCTGCTCGGGCAGGGGGGACACTACTTGGTTTTTATCCATCATACGCCTTATACTTTTTTGTACTTTTTAAGGGCAAGCAATGCGTACTGCAAGATACGGATTATGCTTTTGAGGAGGGGTTCTTTCATATACTCACGATAGATTTTCCATCGCTGAACCGCGCTATTCCACTTATTGAAGGAACGGGATCCTTGCAAC
>JAZSCY010000080.1:0-2039 GCA_045530875.1 Eubacteriales bacterium | reverse complement strand
CATCGGGAAAGGAAAGACCGTCCGCCAGACTTTGGGTGCTGATGCCGGTCAGCTTTTTTACGCTCCAGTGCATCTTTTTGTAATATTTCGGCGCTACGTACAGACGAAGGGTGTCCACGACGGACAGATCCTCGCCCAGCAGAACAGCACCTATTTGTATGATTTCCCCCGCCAGCGTCAGATCGTCCCGGCGGTACGGTTTGCCGGACAGGGCTTGATTCCATTCAAGATCCAAAACGATATATTGCATAATACATCCTGATTTCTATGGTTTCTGTACTCACTCTTTACATTATAGCAAAACCGATGCCAGGAATCAATCCCTGACGTGCGAATATTTGCAAATGTGTGAAATCTGTCTGCGCACGGTTTGACAATACTTTCTATCCGTGGTATAATAATTGGGTATGAACAGGAGTGATGAGTATGCACGACGAATTGACCAAAGTCGATATTCGCAAAATGCAGGAAGAGATCGACTATCGGAAAAGTGAAGTAACACCCAAATTAAAGGAACAGCTGAAGGCGGCACGGGATCTGGGCGATCTGAGTGAAAACGATGAGTACCATTCCGTCAAGCGTGCCCTGAATAAGAATTACGGCCGTATCCGCTATCTGCAGGCGATGATTGACACCGCCGTTGTGATCGATGTGGATTCCGCCGATGACGTGGTGGGCTTGTTTGACAAGATCACCGTATACGACGAGGAAGAAGACGAGGAGCGGGTGGTGTCCATCGTGACCACGCTTCGCAACGATATTTTTGACGGATATATCAGTAAGGAATCCCCCTTTGGCCGTGCCATTCTGGGACATAAGGTGGGGGATCGGGTGGAGATCAAAGCCAACGAAAAGTACAGCTACTACGTTGTGATCCGCCATATTGAAAAAGGCGAGGATAATGAATCCTTGCCCATCAGCTCGTATTGATCCGGAGGAAATGACGTGAAAACGCAGATATATGGAAAAACCTATGATGAGGAGCGCGCCCTCTACCATTTGCAGGACGCCGAGGTGAGGGAATGCGTATTTGCCGGACCGGCGGATGGAGAATCGGCTCTGAAGGAAGCACGGAATGTGGTTGTGCGGGATTGTCGGTTTTCGCTTCGGTATCCGCTGTGGCATACACAGTCTTATCAGCTGATCGGATGCAGCATGGATGATCTTACCCGTGCGCCCATCTGGTACGCCTGCGACGGCGTGATTGACTCTACGGAGATTCGCGGCGTAAAATGCCTTCGTGAGTGTGATAATACGGAGATCCGTCACAGCACTATTGTATCCAAGGAGTTTGGCTGGCGATGCCGCGGTTTGCGCATCGAGGATACGGAGTTGGAGAGCGAGTATCTCTTCTTTGAATCCCGGGACGCGGAGATTTCCGGCCTTCGTATGAAGGGAAAATATTCCTTCCAGTATACGGAGAATTTCTCCATATCCGATTCCTATCTGGATACAAAGGATGCCTTTTGGCATGCCAAGAATATCACCGTGAAGAACTGCACCCTGAAGGGAGAATATCTGGCCTGGTATTCGGAGGGGCTGACGCTGATTGACTGCAAGATCATCGGCACCCAGCCGCTCTGCTATGCCAAGGATCTGACTCTGATCAACTGCACCATGGAAGATACAGATCTTTCCTTCGAGTATTCGGATGTGAAGGCTGACGTGCGCGGTCACATCCTTTCCGTGAAGAATCCCCGCTCCGGTGAGATCGTGGCGGATTCCATCGGTGAGATCATTCTGGAAGACAGCGTGTTTGAAACAAACTGCCGTATACATACCCGCGTACCTTTGTAATAATTTTAGGAGGTAATCCCATGAATTTCACGGAAATTGCCAACGCAAGACAGTCCTGCCGCAAATATAATCCTGAAAGGGACGTGGAGGAGGAGAAACTTTTGGCCGTCCTCGAAGCAGGTCGGCTGGCACCCTCTGCCTGCAACAGTCAGCCCTATCACTTCAGTGTGTGCCGGGGCGAAACAGCCAAAGCCGTTGCAAAGCACGTGACCGGCATGAGGCTGAACACTTTTGCCAAGGAT
>JAZSCY010000381.1:0-5156 GCA_045530875.1 Eubacteriales bacterium | reverse complement strand
AGGAAAAACCGTTTTCTCGCAGAATGCGGTTGGCGATGGACTCCATCTCCGACGCAGCCTGCTCTATTTGCTCCAGAGCATCTGCGGTATTGTCCGTGTGGGCAAACAGATGGGCACATTCCGCTGTGATGGCATCACGCACCAACAGCTTGACCCGTTGGTCCTCTTCCCCGTCCGACTGTGCCAGCACGTGCAGACGGATCATATTGTCGTAGATCCGATCCTCCCCGTGAACGGGAAAGCAACTGATCAGCAGATGGGCACACAAAAAGGCGGCGCACAAAGCGGCAATACATTTCATAAAAAATAACCTCCGTGATTCGGATAGAACATAGTTCCCCAAAAACACGGAGGTTATACATATCAGCGGAAAATAAAGGGAAGGACGGTGCCGAACACCGCCTCATCCATCACTTCCATCGTGGCAATCATGAAGACCACCATGACAATCAGCAAAAGGATATAGAGCACCACGCCCACCGCGGCCATAATCAGATAGGCACGGCTGTAATTCCGGCGGTTCACATTCACCCCGGAGGAAAAAGCCCAGATGAGCATGACAACGATGCCGGCGATGGGAATGCAGCTCAGCAGAGACATAATCAGATAGTCGCTGACCTTCAAAGGCGCAGTATCCTCGATGGCGACAGGTGCCTGCGTCGGTGCTGTGTGAGGGGAGGTGCCGGCAGCGAAATTATAACCGCATTCGCCGCAGAAGGAAGCCTGGGCGGATACATCCTTGCCGCAGATGGGACAGCGCTTGGTTTCGGGCGCCTCGTTTGTGGGCTGGGGAGGAGTGAAATTGGTGTTTTGTTCGTTGTTCATGATGTCTCTCCTGACGCGGAAATTTCAGTATAACCATCATAGCATATTCTGTCGGGATTTGCAAGAGGGCAGGGGGATTCTCTGTGTTCTTATTTCTGTAAATATATTGACATATCTCGGAAAACTATGCTATAATAACTGCGTATTCCTGCGCGGCGGACGGACGTGCGCAGTAAACACCGATTTTGAATTTATTACACATAAAAGGATGGGTTTTTCGGTATGAAAATTCTTGTTATCAACGCCGGCAGCTCCTCGATCAAGTATCAGCTGATCGATATGGCTACCGAAAAGGTGATCGCCAAGGGTATGTGCGACCGTATCGGCATCGCAGGCGGCAACTTCAAACTCAAGGCAGAAGGCCGTGAGGATTATAAACTGGATATCCAGATGGCCAACCACAAAGAGGCTGTCAAGCTGGTTCTGGATGCGCTCGTATCCCCTGAGCACGGTGTGATCGAGTCCCTGTCTGAGATTTCCGCAGTAGGACATCGCGTTCTGCACGGCGGTGAGAAGTTCTCCGGCTCCGTTATCGTGGACGAAAAGGTTATCGCGGCCATCGAAGAGTGCTGCGAACTCGGCCCTCTGCACAATCCTCACAATCTGACCGGTATCCGTGCTTGCGAGGCTATGATGCCCGGTGTTCCTCAGGTAGCTGTATTTGACACCGGCTTCCACCAGACCATGCCCGACTATGCTTATATGTATGCACTGCCTTACGAGTATTATGAGAAGTACCGCATCCGCCGCTACGGTTTCCACGGTACCTCCCATCGCTATGTATCCCTGCGTGCCGCTGAAATGCTGGGCCGTAAGGATCTGAAGATTGTTACCTGCCATCTGGGCAACGGTTCCTCCATCGCCGCTGTTAAGGACGGCAAGTGCTTCGATACCACCATGGGTCTGACTCCTCTGGAGGGCATCATGATGGGTACCCGCTGCGGTTCCATCGACCCCGCCATCATTCCCCTTCTCATGAAGAAGGAGAACCTCACTCCCGATGAGATCGACACCATCATGAACAAGAAGTCCGGTATTCTGGGCGTTTCTCAGGTTACCAGCGACAACCGCGATATCGAGCAGGGCGCCAAGGAAGGCAACGAGCGCTATCAGCTGATCGAGAGCATGATCTGCCATCAGCTGACCAAGTACATCGGCGGTTACGCCGCTGCTATGGGCGGCGTGGATGCAGTCGTATTCACCGGCGGTATCGGCGAGAACAATCCTCACTACCGTGCCCGCGTTGCAGAAAAACTGGCATTCATGGGCGTGAAGCTGGATGAGGAGATCAACAAGAAGGCTATGCGCACCAGCGAGGAGTTCGATCTGACAACTCCCGATTCCAAGGTAAAAGTGCTCATGATCCCCACCAACGAGGAACTCATGATCGCCAAGGATACTCTGGAACTGGTATCCAAATAAGGGAAAATCCACCCAAACAGGGACGGTCACGCCGATCGTCCCTGTTTTTTTGCCAAAATAGGGCGGGGGAATGGGAAAAGTTTCGCATTCCCCTTGATTTTACGGGGATTTTTTGGTATACTCATATGATGTAAATTGAAATCAATCTGCCGTTTTTTCAAGACGGCAGTAAGGAGCCTGTATGGAAGAGAATAAGAAAACTTCCCGGATCAGCCCCCGTACGCTGTCCGGATTTATGGAATTGCTTCCCCGTCCCCAGCAGCAGATGGAACGGATCATGGAAGTGCTTCGCTCCACCTATGCCCGCTACGGATTTACTCCCCTGGATACTCCTGTGATCGAATCCACGGATGTGCTTCTGGCCAAGGGCGGCGGCGAAACGGAAAAGCAGGTGTACCGCTTCCAGAAGGGTGAGGCGGATCTGAGCCTCCGCTTTGATCTGACGGTGCCCCTGGCGAAATATGTGGCACTCCACTACGGCGAGCTGGCATTCCCCTTCCGCCGGTATCAGATCGGCAAGGTTTACCGGGGTGAGCGTGCCCAGCGCGGCCGCTTCCGGGAGTTCTATCAGGCGGATATCGATATCATCGGCGACGGCAAGCTGGATGTGACCAACGAGGCGGAGATCCCCGCCATCATTTACCAGACGTTCACCTCCCTGGGCCTCAGCCGTTTCAAGATCCGTGTCAACAACCGAAAAATCCTGAACGGATTCTATGCCATGAACGATCTCAGCGAAAAATCCGGTGATATCATGCGCACCGTGGATAAGCTGGATAAGATCGGCGCCGATAAGGTGCGCGCCCTCCTGATCGATGAGATCGGACTCACGGAGGAGCAGGCGGGGGAGATCCTCACCTTCATCGCCATCCGCGGCACCAATGCGGAGGGTCTCTCTGCCCTGGAAGGCTATGCCGGTCGGAATGATCTGTTCGATCTGGGCTTGGATGAACTCAAAACCGTGGTTCGCTATCTGGCCGCTTTTGGTGTGCCGGAGGAGAATTTTGCGGTGGATCTGACCATCGCCCGCGGCCTGGATTACTACACGGGCACCGTGTACGAAACCACCCTGATCGATCATCCCGAGATCGGCTCCGTTTGCTCCGGCGGACGGTACGATAATCTGGCGGAATACTATACCGACAAGCAGCTGCCCGGCGTGGGTATTTCCATCGGCCTGACCCGTCTGTTCTATGTGCTGGGTGAGCAGGGCATGCTGAACGACGCTCTGCCTACCGCACCGGCCGATGTGCTGGTGATCCCCATGACGGAGGATCTGTCCGCCGCCGTGGCATTGGCAACAAAACTGCGCTCAGCCGGCGTGCGCACCCAGCTCTATACCGAGCAGAAGAAGTTCAAGGCCAAGATGAATTACGCCGATAAACTGGGCATCCCTTATGTGGTGTTCCTGGGTGAAGACGAGATCCGCGACGGCATCGTAGCCTGCAAGGATATGGAAAGCGGCGAGCAGACCAATCTGCCCTATGAAGCAACCCTGGCCCGTATCCGTGACGGCATTGACCGTCGGAACGCAGGCCACGTGATTCTGGAAAAATAATGGCAGAGCGCAAAGTTTCAGAATTTATGGAGATGCAGCGCATCCAGGCAAAACAGCACGGATGGGACAAGAACCGCATCCCGGAGATGGGGCATAAAAGCTTGCTCTGGGCGGTGGGGGAGATCGGTGAAGTGGCGGATATCATCAAGAAAAAGGGCCACGATGCCATTATGGAGAATCCCCATGTCCGCGCCCACTTTGTGGAAGAAACAGCGGATGTGTTCATGTATCTCTTTGATATGCTGGAGGCCTTTGGCGTGAGTGCCGAGGAGTTCTCCGATGCTTATACCGCCAAGTTTGAGCGGAATATGGGCAGAACTTGGGAAGAAAACAAAACCAAATACGAAGACTAAATACAAACTACAAGGAGAAAGCATTATGGTACAAATGCGCACCCACACCTGCGGAGAATTGCGTCTTACGGACGCCGGCAAGCAGGTAAAACTGGTGGGATTCATGGAGAATGTTCGTGCGGTTTCCGCAAGCCTGGCGTTTGTCGTTCTGCGCGATTTCTACGGCACCACACAGATCGTTGTGGAGTCGGAGGAAATGATGGCGATCATCGCCGATCTGAATAAGGAGTCCACCATTTCCGTAACTGGTACGGTAAGAGAGCGTTCCTCCAAGAACCCCAAACTCCCCACCGGTGAGATCGAAGTGGTTCCCGAAAAAATCGAGATTTTGGGCCGCTGCCGCCACAACAGCCTGCCCTTTGAGATCAACCGCAGCCGTGAGGCCGATGAGATGCAGCGTCTGAAGCACCGCTATCTGGATCTGCGTAATCCCGAGGTGAAGAACAACATCGTTCTCCGCTGCAACGTGGTGGCCGCTCTCCGCGCCGCCATGATCGGCGAGGGCTTCATGGAGATCACTACTCCCATCCTCACCGCCTCCTCCCCCGAGGGCGCCCGTGACTATCTGGTTCCCGCCCGCAATCACCCCGGCAAGTTCTACGCCCTGCCCCAGGCTCCCCAGCAGTTCAAGCAGCTGCTGATGACCTCCGGCTTTGACAAGTACTTCCAGATCGCCCCCTGCTTCCGCGATGAGGACGCCCGCGGCGACCGCTCCCCCGGCGAGTTCTATCAGCTGGATATGGAGATGGCCTTCGCCAACCAGGAGGATGTGTTCTCCGTTCTGGAGCGCGTGCTGCCTCCCATCTTCGCCAAGTACGGCAAGTATGACCGTGCTTCCGGCGCTCCCTTTGTCCGCATTCCCTATCTGGAGGCTATGGAGAAGTACGGCTCTGATAAGCCCGACCTGCGTATCGACCTTGTCGTGCAGGATGTGACCGAGCTGATCGGCTCCTGTGGCTTTGGCCCCTTCGAAGGCCAGACCGTCAAGGCTGTTGTGG
>JAZSCY010000094.1:0-4675 GCA_045530875.1 Eubacteriales bacterium | reverse complement strand
TACGCGTATGCTGATCTCGCTGATCGGTGCGTGTGCCACCCGTGTTGTCTGGATTTACACGGTGTTTGCCGCTACGCCCACTCTGGAGGTATTGTATCTGTGCTATCCCGTGTCGTGGCTGTTTACGATTTGTATGCAGATCGTGGCGTTCATCGTACTGCGGCGTAACGCACTGCGGCGCTATGGCACTCCACAGAAAACCACATGAAGGATGAAGAAAAACATATGAGATATCAAGCACACCGGGGCGTGGCAAGCGACGCCCCCGAAAATACCATGGCGGCCTATCGCCTGGCCGTTCTGCAAGGATACGATGTGATCGAGTTGGATCCGGATTTCACGAAAGACGGCGTCTGCGTGCTGTTCCACGATAAGAGCCTTTCGCGCACGGCTCGGTCGGCGGAGGGAAAACTTCTGCCGCCGGAGCGAACATTGCGGGAGACATCCTATGCGGAATTGATGACGCTGGATGTGGGACTGTCCCATTCCCCCAAATACCGGGGAGAGAAGGTCCCCACACTGAAAGAAGCGCTGGCCTTTGCCAGAGAGCAGGGGATTTTGATCAAGCTGGACAACCGTATGGAGAAATTCAGTGAGGAAGAGTGCGAGACGTATTTTTCCATCATTGAAGAATCCGGGGCGAAGGTGGCATTCACCTGCAAAACAACGGCATTTGCCGAAAAAGTGATCGCCCGTTTTCCCGATGCGGAAATTCATTACGACGGGGAAGTGACGGAGGAAACGGTGGCCTATCTGAAGGGCAAACTCCGAAATAATCCCTATACCGTCTGGCTGTATCACGCATCGGCGACGGAGGAAATGTGCGATATGATCCATCGCTACGCCGATCTGGGTTTGTGGATCATCTCCACCGAGGAGCAGCTGGCCCGTGCACAGGCGTTGGGCGCTGACATTATTGAAACTCCCGGTGAGTTAAAACCGCCCCGTCCCTTTGCCGGATGGGTGGATTGTCATGTACATACGAAGTATTCCCACGATTCCACCTGCGAGCCGATGGCTCATTGTGCTGAAGCAGCAGTGCGTGGGCTGAGCGGTATCTGCATCACCGACCACTGCGATCTGGAGTACGCATACAAGATGGATGTGGTTACCCCTATTGTAGAGTCTGTTCGTGAGGCGTCCCAATGTGGGGAGAACTGCGGGGGCAAGCCGGCTGTGTATACTGGCGTGGAGTTCAGCGAGGCCATGTGGGATACGGATACCTACCAAGCAATGATTTCGGCAACTGCCTACGACTGTGTTCTCGGCTCCATTCATGCCGCAAAGTATAAAGAGTACACCGTCCCCTATTCTCATATCGACTTCTCCGCCATGACGGAGGAGGATGTGCGTGGATATCTGCACGCCTACTTCGGGGAAATGAAGGAAATGATGTTGCAGTGCGACATGGACGTGCTCACCCATCTCACCTGTCCTTTGCGCTATATTGTCGGTAAATTCGGCGTGACGGTGGATATGTCGGAGTATGAGGCGGAGATCGGAGAAATCCTTCAGATTGCCGTTGAACGCCATCTTGCTTTGGAGATCAACACATCCGGCATCGGGTCCTTTTACGGCGAGTACATACCCTACGAATCCATTCTGCGCGCATTCCGAGACAGGGGCGGTTATCTGATCACTCTGGCCTCGGATGCCCATACCGCCGATCGGGTGGGCAACGGCTTTGCGGAAGCTTCAGCTATGCTGAAACGGATCGGTTTTCGGAATGCCTATTATTACAAGCAGCGCATGCCTATTCCGTATGCGCTGTAAGGAGGACGTATGAAATACGATATTACGGCGCTTGGCGATATTCTGATCGACTTTTCTCCCATGGGAGTGGATGAGGCAGGGGATCCTGTGTTCGTCCGTAAGGCGGGCGGCGCTCCCCTGAATCTGCTGGCCACCGTGGCCAAGTTCGGTGGAAAAGCCGCTTTCATCGGCAAGGTGGGCGAGGATATGTTCGGCCGCTATTTGTCGCAGGTGTTGCGGGATAACGGAATCGATGACCGGGCGCTCGTTTTGGATCCGTGTCATAATACCACGCTGGCCTTTGTGCAGCTGGATGCATCCGGCGACCGTGACTTCGACTTTTGCCGAAAAACGGGAGCCGACATCTACCTGGACGAAGGAGAGGTGGATGCGGATCTGATCCGGCAAAGCCATATCTTCCATTTCGGCTCTCTTTCCTTTACCGCGGAAACTGCGCGCCGTGCCAGTTTGTATGCTCTGTCTGTCGCACGGGAGGCGGGATGCATTATTACTTACGATCCCAATTACCGCGCCCCTTTGTGGGACAGCGAGGAAACTGCCATCCGCTGGATGCGGGAGGGAATTGCCTTCGCGCATATTACGAAGGTTTCCAAGGAAGAGGCGCAGATGATTGCGGGTGTGGAGGACATTGAGGAGTGCATCGGATATATCCAGAATCTGGGCGTGAGTGTGGTCCTCGTTACGGATGGCGCGGGCGGCATTCGGTACGGCATCGGTTCCCATCGCGGATTTGTGCCGGCCACTCCGGTGAAGGCCGTGGATACCACCGGCGCCGGTGATATTTTCTTCGGTACATTTTTGACTTGTTTTTTGCGTGGCGGTGCCGATCTTGCATGCCTGACGGAGGAAACAGTCCGCAAATACATTGAAAAAGCGGCACAGATCGCCGCGGAAAGCACAAAATTACGGGGCGCCATCGCCTCAATTCCGGAATTTGGGGAGGATATTCAGTGATGAAAGCAGCTGTATTTTATTCTGCGCATGATTTGCGGGTGGAGGAAACTCCGGTCGCGCCTCTGGGGGAAAAGGATGTACTGATCCGTGTTCGTGCATGCGGCATCTGCGGCACCGACGTCCATATTTTCCACGGTGATGAGGGTGCGGCAAAAACTCCCGCCGGTACGGCGCTGGGACATGAATTTGCCGGCGAGATCGTCCAGGTGGGCAGTAGTGTTACCCATCTGAAGCCCGGTGATCGAGTTTGTGTGGATCCCAATCAGTTGTGCGGCGGATGTGAGTATTGCCTCGGCGGCATCGGTCATTTTTGCCAGCATATGACGGGCATCGGTACCACCGTCCACGGCGGATTTGCCGAGTATTGCGTGGTAGCCGCATCCCAGGCCTATCGCTTCTCCGACGCCGTTTCCTTTGACGCCGCCGCTATGACCGAGCCGGTTTCCTGCTGCCTGCATGGCATTGATCTGTGTGAAATCCAGTGCGGCAGTACCGTGGCTGTCATCGGATGCGGTATGATCGGTCTGATCATGCTCCAGTTGGCAAAACTGCGGGGAGCTGCCCGACTGATCGCTGTGGAGCCGGTGGCTGAAAAACGGCAGCAGGCTTTGGATCTGGGGGCAGATATGGCCTTGGATCCCCGTGAGGATTGGGAAAAGGCGCTGAAGGACGCAGGCGTTACCCGCATTGACACGGTAATCGAATGCGCCGGACGCACCGATACTATGGAAATGGCCATTCACATGGCAGGCAATAAATCTCTGGTTATGCTGTTCGGACTGACGGCACCGGATGACACTATCTCCGTAAAGCCTTTTGAGATCTTCAAAAAGGAGATCACCTTGAAGGCCTCCTACATCAATCCCTACACCTTCTCCCGTGCGCTGAAGCTGATTGAGTCCGGGCGGGTGGATGTAACTTCCATGGTATACCGCACCGCACCTCTTACGGAACTGCCGGAGATCCTTGCCGACGGCGAGAAGCGCCGGGGCGGAAAGATCATCATTCATCCTTGAATAGCGCAGATTTTTGTCATGAAATTTGACTGAAACAGTTGAAAAACGCATAGATTTATGATAGACTAAATACAGCATAGTTCATATGCACCTCATACTCGCCGCCTCGGCGTAAAACAGAAAGGGTACATAGATGGAAGACTTGAAAAAATTGAGAGGCATTCTGGATGAACTGCCCTGGATCGCAACCCTCCTTTTGGTTATCTTTGCAGACGCAATTTACGGCGCACTGTATCGTGTTACCAAGGGCGACACCACCGGCATCGTTGTGGGTATTCTGTGGTTCGTAACCGGAAGCTTCTTCGGCATCGGCGCAATCATTGACCTGATCACCGTTATTGTCAACAAGAAGATCACCGTTCTGGCATAATAGAGAAAGACAAAAGGGCTGTTGCACTCAGATGCAACAGCTCCGTTTTTTTCGTTTGCGACGTGATAATTCAAAATTTCGCGGAAATGTGCGGCGATACGGTCAACGGAATATTCAGGGGGTGACGTGTTGTTCCATGCGACGCCTCCTTTTTCTTTTGGGAATTATCCCAATTTCGTTGACAAGGTTTCCCTGAATATGGTATACTTACACTTAGGTATGCGAGGACAATTTCTCTGTCGCATTCCACCCATTTTACAGGCGAAACATTCGCCGGAACATCGGATAAAACCGGAGGAACCACTATGAGTTATTCAGTAAAGCAGCCCTGGATTCCAGAAAGAGAAGCAACTATCTGTACATGGAAATTGGACTACAACCGCGGATTCATCAGCAATATGCAGACATCTCTGATGGTTGACTTTATTTCTCTTTCTGACCGCCAGCTGGGTGAGTACGTTAAGATGATGAAAGCCTGTGGCTTTACGGGCATTCAAGTCACTGACATGGTTTCCGCATGGCGTGCCAGCGGATCCTGGGAGATCGTGCATGACCGTTACAA
>JAZSCY010000191.1:0-2625 GCA_045530875.1 Eubacteriales bacterium | reverse complement strand
AAGCTGACTGAGGGATTGTTTTGTGTAGATTATCGCTTTTTACAATCCCTCCGTCACGGCAAGCCGTGCCACCTCCCTTTACACAAGGGAGGCTTGGTTTTAGTCCCGCTTGAGCGGGGTTTCGTAACAAATGCATGGCTGGCAAGCCAATAAAAAGCGCACTTATTCACAGCCAGTAAAGGGAAGTGCTTTTTCCCGACAAAAAACCGGAGTGACGTTTTGTCACTCCGGTTCGTTTTGTTTATTTCAGCATGCCGGAAAGGATTTCCTCGGCTGCGTTCAGTGCCTCGGCGATCTTGGAGATATCCCGTCCGCCGGAGGTGGCGCTGTCGGGACGTCCGCCGCCCTTACCGCCGGTAATGGCGCTGACGGCTCTCAACAGATTGCCTGCATGGGCACCGGCCTTCACGGCATCGGCACCGCAGACAGCCAGGAAGTTCAGTTTTTCACCCTCATGGATGGCGATTACGCCAACCGCATCGGGGGTTTCCTTCAAGGTGTCGCACAGGGATCGTGCCGCATCCATGGACATTGCGCCCATATCCGCGGTGATCAGGGATACAGATCCCACCGCCTTGGCGGAGGAGCGGAGCGCATCCAGCTTGGTGGAGGCGATCTTCGCGTTCAGGGATTCGATCTGACGGCGCTCTTCCTTCAGCTCGTTCTGCAGCTGGGACGCGCGCTTGGCCAGATCGGCGGTGTTGGCTGCCTTCAGTTCCTTGGCAGTTTCCGCGATCAGCGCATCCTTCTGCGCCAGCAGGTGAAGAACGCCCTGGCCGGTGACAGCCTCAATACGGCGTACGCCGGCGGCAACGGATGCCTCGGATACGATCTTGAACAGACCGATGTTGCCCGTGTTGGTGCAGTGGGTACCGCCGCACAGTTCTGTGGAGAAGTCACCCATTTTAACCATACGGACGATCTTGCCGTACTTCTCGCCGAACAGAGCCATGGCACCGTTCTGACGGGCGGTCTCAATGTCGGTCTCAAGGGTGGTGATTCCCTCAGCGGCAAGAATATGTGTGTTCACCAATGCCTCAACCGCAGCGATTTCCTCGGCGGTCAGTGCGGCAAAGTGGGTGAAGTCGAAGCGGCAGAGCTCTTCGCTCACATAGGAGCCGGCCTGCTCTACATGATCGCCCAGCACGGAGCGCAGAGCCGCCTGCAGCAGATGTGCCGCAGAGTGATTGCGCATGATGGCGTGGCGGCGATCGGTGTTTACGTGCGCCTTCAGTGTGTCGCCCACGCGGATAATGCCGTTGTTCAGATTACAGATGTGCAGGAAAATGCCGTCGGTTTTCTTAGTGTCCAGCACCTGTGCCATCACGTCGGAGGAGGTGATAGTACCCTCGTCACCGACCTGGCCGCCGCCCTCACCGTAGAAGGGGGTCTTGTCCAGAATCAGAGTGAATTCACCCTCGGACACCTCGTCCACCGTGCCCTCGTCCACCAGGATCGCCAGCACTTTTGCGTCGCAGGTTTCCGTGGTGTAGCCCACAAACTCGGTCTTTGCAAGGCCTTCCAGCAGATCTTTTGAGGAATCGGCCCAACCGCTGATGTTGCCGCGTGCGGCTCTCGCACGGTCCCGCTGTTCCTTCATCAATGCGGCAAAGGTTTCCTCGTCGATTTTCAGATGGCTTTCCTCGGCGATCTCACGGGTGAGATCGATGGGGAATCCGAAAGTATCGTACAGCTTGAACACATCCTCGCCGGAGATGGTGTCGGCGTTCTTTTCCACAGCGGTGCGGATCAGGTCGGACAGAATGGACAGACCGGCGTCGATGGTGGCGTCAAAGCGCTCCTCCTCCATAGAGAGAACGCGGCGGATGTAGTCCGCACGGGTGTTCAATTCCGGATAACCGTCGCAGCTTTCGGCAATAGCCACGTTCACCATATCAATCAGGAACGGGCGGTTTATGCCCAGCAGTTTACCGTGACGGCAAGCGCGGCGGATGATGCGGCGCAGCACATATCCGCGGCCCTCGTTGGAGGGAATAACACCGTCGCTGATCATGAACATAGCGGAGCGGGTGTGGTCGGTGATTACGCGGATGGAAATATCGTCGTTCTTATCGTCGCCGTACTTTTTGCCGGCGATCTCGCAAACCTTGTCAATAACGGCACGGATGGAGTCCACCTCAAACATGTTGTCCACGCCCTGCATTACGCATGCCAGACGCTCCAGACCCATACCGGTGTCAATGTTCTTCTGGGCGAGCTCGGTGTAGTTGCCCTGACCGTCGTTGTTGAACTGGGAGAATACGTTGTTCCAGATCTCCATGAAGCGGTCGCAGTCACAGCCGGGACGGCAATCGGGCTTGCCGCAGCCGTATTTGATGCCGCGGTCGAAATAGATCTCGGAGCAGGGGCCGCAGGGGCCGGTGCCGTGCTCCCAGAAGTTATCGGCCTTGCCAAGCTTGGTGATGCGCTCGGCAGGGATGCCGATCACCTTGTTCCAAAGCTCAAACGCCTCGTCGTCCTGCTCGTAGATGGAGATGTAGATGATATCCTCTGGGATCTCAAGAACCTTGGTGAAGTATTCCCAGGCCCATGCGGTTGCCTCGCGCTTGAAGTAGTCACCGAAAGAGAAGTTTCCCAGCATCTCAAAGTAAGTGCCGTGGCGGG
>JAZSCY010000024.1:0-1686 GCA_045530875.1 Eubacteriales bacterium | reverse complement strand
AGCCTTCTCCTGCGGGAGAAGGGGGACCATTTTGTAACGCAAAATGGTGGATGAGGAGTGGATTTGAATATACGACACCTCATCCGTCAGCGCGACATTGGCTTCGCCAAGTCGGGCTGCCACCTTCCCCCACTGGGGAAGGCTTGGTGTGGTTCGTTCTTCAGCCTGAGAAATAAAATTCCCACAAGCCGTTTGATCGGTTTATGGGAATGTTTATGCTAA
Organism: Eubacteriales bacterium; assembly: GCA_045530875.1. Classification (GTDB taxonomy): domain Bacteria; phylum Bacillota; class Clostridia; order Oscillospirales; family CAG-272; genus SIG701. The sequence continues at coordinate 1,464 of JAZSCY010000024.1, read as the reverse complement.
TTTCTCCGATGAGAGTATCACGCAAACCCATCGAGGGATGTTTTTTATTCTTTTTTACCCAGATCTTTGGGGACAGCTCCGCCGTTTTTCTCGTGCTGGCGGACACATTCCGTCAGAAGATACTCAATCTGTCCGTTGATGGAGCGGAAATCCTCCTCTGCCCAGCGGGCCAGTGCTTCAAACAGCTTTGGCGACACCCGCAAAGGGATCTGCTTCTTTGTTTCCTTGTCTGCCATCAGTACAGACTACCGGAGTTGACCACGGGTTGTGCGTCCTTGTTGCCGCACAGAACCACCAGCAGATTGGATACCATGGCCGCCTTGCGCTCCTCATCCAGATGGACGATGTCGTTCTCGTTCAGCTTGGCCAGAGCCATCTCTACCATGCCGACGGCGCCGTCCACGATCATCTTCCGTGCGTCCACAATGGCGGATGCCTGCTGCCGCTGGAGCATGACGGCCGCGATCTCCGGGGCGTATGCCAGATAGGTGATGCGGGCTTCCACGATCTCCAGACCGGCCGCGTTGACGCGGGACTGGATCTCTCCCTTAATGCGCTCCGCCACGATCTCGCTGGAGCCGCGCAGGGATCCCTCATCCGGTTCGCCGTCACCGGTGGTATCCACGTTCTGCGCTACGTCATAGGGATACACACGCACGATGTTGCGCAGAGCCGCATCGCACTGTAGGGACAGAAATTCCTTGTAGTTATCCACGTTGAACACCGCCTTGGCCGTATCCGCCACACGCCAGATGACGGCGATACCGATCTCCACCGGATTGCCCAGGCAGTCGTTGATCTTCTGCTTGTTGTTGTTCAGGGTCATGACCTTGAGGGAGATTTTTTTATCCGCCGGTGTGACGGTGACCGATCCCGTGGAGGACACGGAGATGGCCGGCTTGATTTCGGAATTCACGTCACCGCTCTGCCGGAGAGAGGTTCTCGCCGCGGGATTGACCGCCACGGAGAAGGGATTGATGTAGTAAAATCCCTCGCCCTTCAAGGTGCCGGTGTATTTGCCGAACAGCGTCAGCACCAGAGCCTCCTGAGGCTTCAGCACACGCAGGCCCAGGAAGGGGAACCATCCGATGCAGATCCACACAAGGCCGATCACGAACAAGGGAATGCCGTAGCCGTAGCCCTCATCCATGAGGATACCGCCGTAGATCATGGCGGCGAAGGCGATCACATAGGCGATGATGGAGCACACCAGCACATCCATGCCCCGTTTTGCTTTCAGAATTTTCTCTTGCATAATATCACACTCCTTCAGTGTATTTGATATTATTATGATATCACAAAGAATCCGCCGTGACAAGAGAGTTCCGGCGGATTTACATTTTATTTACAATCCGGATTGGCAATAGCGAATTGTGTCGGTGACGAATATACTGACAGTGCGGGGAGTGAGGAATTTTTCCCTTCCGTGACTAAAGACGGCGCCCTCGGAAAATACTATAAGCA
>JAZSCY010000200.1:0-6321 GCA_045530875.1 Eubacteriales bacterium | reverse complement strand
ATGGTGCAAACCGCGGGCACTGGTCGTACCGATGTACATACCGGGGCGTTTTCTTACAGCATCCAGACCTTTGAGCACCTGTATTTGCTCGTCTTCGTACTGGTCCAGCATCTCATTCTGATTCTGCATGAGATCTTCCCTTCTTTATGTTGTGTTGTTTTCAGATGGCGTGAGAAAGTGCGAACACAGCCGGCCATCTGAGCGAGCCGGACGCGATGACTGAGGTCATCGTTCCGCTAAAGCGGAATCCCGTCCGTCTCCAAAAAATAGTTTTTTTCTCTGCAGGAGGGCGACACCATTCGAGTTCGTGAAACGAACTCGCAACGCCGAAGTTTTCGCCCTCCTCTCGAGCTCTCCGCCCACTTCCTTGGCTCCTGCATAAGAGAAATATGGAGGGGATAAAAATTCTTATTTTAAAAGTTTTTTGGGGTGCGGACCTTTTTTTCAAAAAAGGTCTGCGTCTTTTCGCGTCTCTTCGCGTCTTTCTGCGTCTCTCTATTCTTCCCCAAAAATTACCGATTTATATCAGCGACACCGCGGCACGGCCTCCCAGGGCCGCCGTGGACAGATGCGACAGAATCACCCGCCGCCGTGCCCGTTTCAGGGGGCGTCTGGACCGTTTTTGCGGCACGGCTAAAATGAAGCATTTGGGAAGATCCTCCCCCGCCAGCTCCACCACGCCGTCCTTTTCCGCCCGCCTGAGAAAATCGGCGGTGTCGGATGTGGTGATTTTTCCGTCCAGATCGAATATACCGATCATGTCCGATCCCCGTACTACGGTGCCCCCACCTGCGTGCAGATACATATTACTTGTTCATCCGGGTGGGCATGATGAAGTCCAGGAATACATCCTCGAAATCGTCGCCCGCCTGTCTCTGGCATCCGGGAACGTAGGATCCGCATCCGCTGCCGGCCGCTTCTTCCACGGTCATGCCCATCAGAGGATTGTTCAATCCCAGGCGCAGCTGCGTCACGGATTCGGGCATGTTGCGAAGCGCCTCCACCAGAAGACGGCAGTTGAAGCCGATCACCATATCCTCGCCGGTCTTGGCCACAGGGATCTCGTCATAGAAGGATCCGCCGGAGGAAACGGAGGACATCTTCAGAGTGTTGCCCTCAAACTCCAGCTTGATGAAGGGACGGTAATTGCCGCCCAGCTTATCTTCGGTTACCAGAAGTGCACGCTCCAGAGCGCTGCGAAGAATATCCGCGCCTACAAAAACCTGCACCTCATGGGATTTGGGCAGAACCCGGGCGTAATTGAAGTACTCGCCCTCAATCAGACGGGTGAAATACACAAACTCGCCGATGCGGAAGATGATGTGCTTGCGGGCCAGCGTCACGGTGATGTCGTCCTCGGTGTCCTTGATCATGCGGAGCACCTCACCGAGCAGCCGTCCCGGTACGATTACGGATGCCTCGGGATTGTCCTCCCCGGGCAGATCGATGTGGGAGATGGCCACCCGTGCGCTGTCACAGCATACCACCAGCAGCTTGTCGTTTTCGATCTTGAAGAAAGCGCCGTTGAACACCGCACGCTGATCGTTCACGCCTACGGCGTAAATGGTGCGGCTGATCACATCCCGGAACAGATGCTGGGGCATGGTGTAATTCCGATCTCCTGCCAACAGAGGCAGCTGGGGAAAATTATCCCCGGGCATAACGGCGATCTCAAAGGAGCTCTTTCCCTGGGAGATGGTGGCACGCCAGTTGTCGTCCACACAGATGAGGATCTCGCCCTCGCCCAGCGCGCGGCTGATCTGCAGAAGATTCTGGGCCTTTACAACGATCTTGCCCTCCTCCTCCACATGGCAGGGGATCACGGTGCGCATACCTTTTTCCATATCGTAAGCCGTGACGCGGCAGGTGTCCTCGATCTCGCCGGGACACTCCAGAAGGATTCCCTCCATATTGGATGCGGTATTCTTAATGGAAGCAATACCCGCAGCCGGCGTGGCAGCGGCAATCAGCGTATCGCGGTCAAAATAGACTTTCATGGCGTTGTCCTTTCGGTATATAAATAGATAAATATATAATATTATTTTTAGCAGTCGCCGTAGTAGGGGGTGTGGATACTGTGGAAAAGTGGATTTTGTCCCACAGATATGGGATGAAACGGCCCCACCCGGCTTTTGGAATAGATGGAATCTGCTGTTTGCGGATGTTGTAAAAGTTGTCCGAATTTTCCTCATGAGGGGGATTTTTCACGCAAAATGGGGAGTGTTGTAGTTTTCCACCGGATTTCCAATGGGGAAAGTGGGGGTATTTTCCCACAATCGTAGGATTTTGCCCATCTCCCACCCGTCAAAAATCGACTTTTCAAAATCAGCGAAGTAAAAGATTTCAAAAATAGGAAATCCCGCACCTGCAAGGCCGCCTTTCCTGAAAAGGGGAACTTTTCCACAAACCATCCCCGGAAAATAAACCGTTTTCCACAGTGCATTCCACATCTTGTTGAAAAGTGCAGATGGCATGTGGAAAGAGCGAACACAGCCGGCCATCTGCGCGAGCCGGACGCGATGACTGAAGTCATCGTTCCGCTAAAGCGGAATACCGTCCGTCTCCGTGGACAACCGAAACGGTGCATGGCATGTGGAAAGAGTAAAGGAGGAATAACGCAGACCCTTTTTGGAAAAAGGGTCCGCACCCCCAAAAACCTTTGAAAAAATTGTCATTATCTCCGTTAGGAGATATCAAAAACTAAAGAAAGGAGAAATCATAAAATTTTGGATAACGGAACCGGACGTTGGATTTAAGGTCATGGACCGTCGAGGACGCCGGTCCCTACAATTTCGTCTATCCACTGCGCATCTTTGATGCGCATTCAAAAAACGATGGCGTTTTTGTTGTCATCCCGTTTCGATAAACGTCGTTCTGGGGGGTTTCGGGGACCTCCCCGAACCGACGTGGGGTTTCAAAGGGGAGTCCTACGGAGTGGATTCCCCTTTGACCCTTTTCCGAAGTATTTGAAGATTCTCTCCAACTCGTGGGGGAATCTGCGGGGAGCGATCTCCCCTTTGATTATATATTACCTCTTAATCTCCCGCCGGATATCCGCGATCTCGTTTTCCAGAGCGATGTCTGTCTTCAACTGCTTCTCAATGGCCGTGATGTTGGAGTGGATCGTGGAATGATCTCTCTCAAACATGGTGCCAATGGAATTGAGGGACAGATCCGTTGCCTGACGGATGATGTACATGGCGATGTTCCGCGCGTTCTTGATGTTTTTGGTGCGCTTTACACCCAACACATCCTCGCTGCTCACACCGTACCGCTTGGCAACCGCGGCGATGATCTTTTCCGCCGTTTCGCCCACCGGCTCCGTGTCCTGCTGGAACATGGGAACCAGCGATCTGGCCAGCTCCATATTCACCTGAGCGCCGTCCAGCAGATGGGTGGCGGAGATCCGCTTGATAATACCCTCCAGCTGACGGATGTTGGAATGAAGCCGTTCCGCAATGTAGGCCAGCACCTCGTCATCAATCTTCAGATTCATGGATTCGGCCTTGTTTTTCAGAATCGCCAGACGGAGCTCGTAATCCGGCTGGTGAATGTCCACGATCAATCCCTGCTCAAAGCGGGAGCGGATCCGCTCCTCCAGCGTGACCATTTCCTTGGGCGGACGGTCGGAGGTCAGAATGATCTGCTTGTGATCGTTGTACAGGGCGTTGAACGTGTGGAAGAATTCCTCCTGGGTGGATTCCTTACCGGCGATGAACTGGATATCGTCGATGAGCAAAATATCCGCTTTTCGGTATTTTTCCCGGAAAGCCGCATTTTCCTTACGGGAAATGGATTCGATCAGCTGGTTGGTGAAATCCTCACCGTTTATGTAGATGGCGTTCAGATCCCGGGAATGCTCCAGCAGCTTGTTGGTGATGGCGTACATCAGATGGGTTTTGCCCAGACCGGATGGGCCGTACAAAAACAGGGGATTGTAGGTGGATGCGGGATTGTTGGCAACCGCCAGCGCCGCCGCGTGAGCGAACTTGTTGGAGTTACCTACGATAAAATTGTCAAAAGTGTAATCCGCATTGTACCACAGGCGCATCTCCCCGCCGGCCGCCCGGCTTTTTTCTCTGGCCGCCTGGTCGAACACCATGAAGGGGGGAAGATTCAATTCCTTTTCTTCCTCTTTTTGGCGGATGTATTCCTGGGCCACGCTCAGAGGAGAGTTGACTCTGCCCTCGCCCTCCAAAGGAGCGGAGGGAGCCTTTTCCACGATAAATTCGATGGCGGTTTCGTGACCGATCACCGCCTCGGTGCAAATGGACAGAATTTTTGCGTACTTTTGCAAAATGTTGTCTTTTTTCAGATCGTTTTCCACGGAGAAAACAACGGAAGATTCGTCAATGTAGATGACTTTCACGTTGCGGAACCAGAAATCCAGAGCCGTGGAGGAGAGCTCGCCGCTTGTTTTCAGGGCACCGAAAATAGATTCCCAAACGCGGTCGTAATCGGATGGAGAAAACATAGTGTATCTACCGCGCCGCCCCGGGTGGCGCGTCCTTTCTGATATAAAAAATCCGTTTTTTAAACAGCACAGATATATTCACAATATTATACCATACAATAATAAAAAATACAATAGATTTGCAGTGTATTTTATATATAAAGTAGGAAACTTTTTCTTGTGCATTATGTCCACCCGCGAAAAAATGAAGAAAATTTATGTGTTTTATTTTTTGAAAAGAAAAAAGGGGGGATCGCTCCCCGCAGATCCCCCCTTTGCATCCCCCCATGGGCTTAGGGGACACCCCCGAGGCCCCCGGAACGGAGAGAATCAAAATGGGATGACAGCAAAAACGCGCCACGCGGAAAATGCGCTCTGCGGAGCGCAGTATCAGCGATCATTGTAGGGACCGGCGTCGCGAGTTCGTGAAACGAACTCGAACGGTCCTTTATCTAAATCCAACGTCCGGTTCCGTTATCCAAAAAATCAACCGCTTCTCCTACCTAAAGTAAAAAAATGCCGCCTTGGCGGCATCATGAAAGAAAGGTTAAAAGTAACACTTACCCCTTCAACAGACGGAAGGGAACGAGGAAATTAGTTTATGAAACGATTCATCTTCCGCTGTCTTCAATATACGCTATCCCTCGCACTCCTTGGAGTGCGTTCAAAAAACGAACGCGTCTATGGTGGCTTACCCGTTTCGCAAATCTTCGTTCCGGGGGCCTCGGGGACCACCCCGAGCCCATGGGGGATTCAAAAAGGGGGATCTGCGGGGAGCGATCCCCCTTTTGTTCTTTCTCGAAAAATCCTGAAAATTTTTGTAGTAATATTTGATTCTCAATCGTTTATATGATATACTGTATCTGACCCAATTTTTCAAAAAAGGAGAACACTATGAAAACTGCAAAAGAATTTCGAGCCGCCGCCCGTGCTGCCCTTTCCGGTAAATGGGGCATCGCCGTTCTGGCCGGATTCATCGCGTCCCTTCTGGGAGGAAGTGGCATCAGCTACGGCAGCTCCAGTGCGAATATTTCCGAAGAGGATGTTTCCATGCTAAAAAACATGGATTCCGAATCGATGAATCTTTTTATCAGCATTTTGATTGCCGTGTTCAGCGTCGTATTCGTGATCGGTATCGTTCTGTTTTTCATTGGCAGTATCGTGGAGTTGGGCTATAACCGCTTCAATCTGAATCTGATCGACGGGGAAGAAGTAAGCATTGGCCAGGTGGTATCCTATTTCCCCCACTGGAAAAAGGCAATCTCCGTTTCCTTCCTTCGCGCTCTGTACACCTTTTTGTGGTCTCTTCTGTTCATAATCCCCGGCATTATTGCATCCTACAGCTACACCATGGCTACCTACATCATGGCAGAGAATCCCGAAATCTCGGCCAACGAAGCGCTCCGTCACTCCAAAGCGATCATGCAGGGCAACAAGTGGCGTTTGTTCTGTTTGTCCTTCAGCTTTATCGGATGGTCGTTCCTCTGCGTCTTCACTCTCGGCATCGGTTATCTGTGGCTGCTTCCCTATGAGAAGGCTGCCATCACCGATTTCTACCGGGAAGTTTCCGGCACATACAAAGTACCCGAAATCCCTGCCGATCCCGAAACCACAACGGCAGAAGCATAAGAGAATACATTTTGAAACCGCAGGTTTTTCAGCCTGCGGTTTTTTGATTGTAAAACGAAAACCACCAGCAGTGCTGGTGGTTCCAAAAAGCTTTAGCTATGAGTAGAAAAAGATCCTCCTTTGATTTATAATAGAGAAGGTCTGCCAACCGAAACTACAAAATCAAAGGAGGATCAAGTCGTGAAACTTGACACGGATAGTTTAGCACATACGCAATGGAATTGCAAGTATCATATCGT
>JAZSCY010000255.1:0-2195 GCA_045530875.1 Eubacteriales bacterium | reverse complement strand
CTTCTCAATGCCGCACCGGTCGCACATCTCCTCCAGCTCGTCCTCGTCGGCGCTCAGAAACGGAAACCGGCAGTTTTCGCACACCTTCTCCATCACATTCTCCACCGGATCGTTCTCCACCAAAACGCCCTCCGGAATCGGCGGCGCTATGCTCATGCAGTCTCTGCTCATTTCTTTTCCTCCTTCAGCCCCAAAAGATTTGCCATACCCCAGAACGTTCTCGGATCATGCCCGGTTATGTCCATGATCTTGTTGCACTTGTTGATCACCGTGTGTCTGCTTTTCCGCAGCACCACAGCCGCCGCGCTCACGCACAAGCTGCAACCCGCCATCGCCTTAATGCACTCCAGTTCACTGACGTTCAGCTCTGTCCGCACCTTATGTGCTTTCCGCCCCATCTTCTTCCTCCATCTCCATCTGCTCGTCCTCCGGGCCGTACTCCGCCTCGGGGCCAAAGTCCACCCACATCATCCGCTCCAGGTATTCCCATTCCGGGTCATCCTCCACGAATTCCGGGCGGAACCCCTGTACGATCACATAGTCCTCGCTGGTTTCGCTTCGGCGCACCATGCAGCCCTTTTCGTTCAGCACCGTCTCCCTGGTGATGATGTCCGGCGGCGTCACTGCCTGTGCATACAGATTTCGGTTCGGCGCCTGGAACAGGGCTCGTCCACGGAATCGCAGCGGCGTCGGCTCCAGGATCGTCCGGATCATGCCGCAGTAGCTGTCCAGCGTGGTGGCAGCCGTCTCCGTTAGAGCCTCCTGCTCGATGTACTCGCCCTCCACCTTCGTGATGGTGATCGTCCCCACCTCCGGCAGATGCCCCAGCATCTCCACAATGGCACCCAACGTCCCCCGCAGCTCCCGCCGCATCTGTTTCTCGGTGGTTTTCGCCACCCATCCGGTACCCAGAAACCAAATTTCGCTGCCGTTGTTGTAGATCGTCAGCCCGCTCTTGGTCTCCCGCTTGATCGCCTTCTCCAGGCTCTTATCGATTAACATGGTTTCACCTCTCCATAATTAGTTCCGGAATATCATAATTACACCAAAGCACTTCCGTTCTCCTGTCGCCGTTCTGGTTGTATGATTTCCGTTCTATCCGCACCCAGTCCTTCAGTTCAGAGTCGTACAGATCCGAAGCATACCCGCTCAGTATCACCGGGCCCTTATGTTCCTGCAGGGCGGCGATCAGATCCCTATGATTCCGCTCCGTCATTTCGTGCCGATATTGTTTTCCGCCTCTCGTTTGCAGCATATACGGCGGATCTGCATATATCAGCACGTTTTCCCGGTTGAATCTCTGAATCACATCCAGCGCCGGCTTGTTCTCGATTTGCACTTCTTTGAGTCTCTCCGCCGCTGTCATCAGTCCTTCCGGCATCATTCGCCAGGCTCTTGCCGCGTAGGCGCCTTGTCGCCCTCCTATGTCAATCTTGAACCCGGTCTTTTCGTATGTCTTAAATCCATGTCCCATCCTGCTGCGAATCGCAAAACGGTATGCTCGATCCATGTCATCATCGCCCCTGTTCTCGTGCGCGTCATCGAACACAGATCTTGCATACGGCGTCATGGCAATTTTTCTCGCCAATTCCTCCGGACGTTCCCTGAGAACCTTAAAAAAATTCACAATATCGTCGTCAATGTCGTTCACAGTCTCAATGGCCGACGGTTTTTTGTTGAACAGCACCGCCCCTGATCCGAAAAACGGCTCCAAGTACGATCTGTGCGGTGGCATCATTCCTGCGATTTGCTTTGCCATCCCCCACTTCGCCCCCGGATAGTTCAATATCGCCTTCATCCCCTGGCTCTCTTTCCCCGGGTGCTGCCATCCGGGATGGACAGAAACCGGATCAGATCGTCCCCGGCGCTGATGAACCCATAGGCCGCCAGCAGCCCCGCCAGAATCGTGAAAACCGTCCTGTTACCCCGGAAAATGAACACCAGCAGCCCCGCCGCCATCAGCATGATCACCCATGCCGCAAATTTTGCCTTCTTCGTGGACATTTCTTTCTTCCTCCTTGTATTCAAACAGCGGAAATCCCGCTTTGATCCTCTCTACATCAAGTGGCAGTTCGCCTTTTTCCCATCGACAAACCGTTGCCTTGCATACACCAATAACATCACCAACCTGCTGTTGTGTCAGTCCATGTTCTCTCCGGAACGCTTTCAGTGCCTGGCGCTGGGTCTCGGCCACC
>JAZSCY010000066.1:0-2609 GCA_045530875.1 Eubacteriales bacterium | reverse complement strand
GCTCGGGTGGAACCGTGCGGTTTTGCCGCACCCCGAACGCAGTTGTCCGCTGCGTGTCGGGATTTTTTATTTTCCGGCCGCGGCAATCCACTCTTTATTTTTTATGGAGGTTTTTATGATCTACCGTTTTGCAAGCGGCGAAGTTTTCAACGCCGATGCTCCCATGTCCGTGTACGATGCGGCTGCCAATGCCGGCATCATTTCCCGTGAGATCCTCTGCGCCCGTGTGAATGGCGAGGTTGTGGATCTGACCTACGTTCCCGCCGGTGATTGCGATGTAAAACTGCTCACCTTCGCCGATCCCGATGATGACGGTGCCCGCCGCACCTTCCGTCACACCGCATCCCACATCCTGGCCGAGGCGGTGAAGCGTCTGTACCCCGATGCCAAACTGACCATCGGTCCCGCCATCGACGACGGATTCTACTACGATTTCGACTCCGATGTGTCCTTCACTCCCGAGATCCTCGCTGAGATCGAGGCGGAAATGAAGAAGATCGTGAAGGAAAATCAGAAGCTGGAGCGATTCACTCTGCCCCGGGATGAGGCAAAGAAATTGATGGAAGAGCGAGGCGAGCCCTACAAGGTACTCCTCATTGATCGCGTGCCCGAGGGCGAGGAAATCTCCTTCTACAAAATGGGCGATTTCGTGGATCTGTGTGCCGGCCCCCATCTGTTCGCTACCGGCGCCGTAAAAGCACTGAAACTTACCTCCTGCACCGGCGCGTACTGGGAAGGCAAATCCGAGAACAAGATGCTCCAGAGAGTCTACGGCACCGCGTTCCCCTCCAAGACGGAGATGAACGAATTTTTGGCCGCCCGGGAAGAAGCTCGCAAGCGGGATCACAACAAGATCGGCCGTGAGCTGGAATTGTTCACCACCGTGGACGAGATCGGACAGGGTCTGCCGATTCTGATGCCCAAGGGCGCCCGCATCATCCAGCGTCTGCAGAGATGGATCGAGGATGAGGAAGAAAAGCGTGGCTATCTGCTCACCAAGACGCCTCTGATGGCCAAGCGGGAGCTTTATAAGATCTCCGGCCACTGGGATCACTATCTGGATGGCATGTTCATTCTGGGCGATCCCCACGATGAGACCAAGGAATGCTTTGCGCTCCGTCCCATGACCTGCCCCTTCCAGTATCAGGTATATCTGAACAAGAAGCGCTCCTACCGCGAATTGCCCATGCGTCTGGGCGAGACGTCCACTCTGTTCCGCAACGAGGTTTCCGGTGAGATGCACGGTCTGATCCGTGTCCGTCAGTTCACCATTTCCGAGGGACATCTGGTTCTCCGCCCCGATCAGCTGGAGGAGGAGTTCAAGGGATGTCTGGAGCTGGCGAAATACGTTCTGGAAACGGTGGGTCTGCTGGAGGACTGCACCTTCCGCTTCTCCCAGTGGGATCCGAAGCGCACCGACAAGTACGAGGGTACCGCTGAGCAGTGGGAAGAAGCGCAGAGCGTCATGAAGAAGATTCTGGACAATCTGGGTCTGGATTACAAGATCGGCATCGACGAGGCCGCCTTCTACGGCCCCAAGCTGGATATCCAGTGCAAGAACGTATTCGGCAAGGAAGACACCATCGTTACGATCCAGATCGATATGCTGCTGGCCGAAAAGTTCGGCATGTACTACACCGACCGGGACAATCAGCAGAAGCTGCCCTACATCATCCACCGCACTTCCCTGGGCTGCTACGAGCGCACCCTGGCTCTCCTGACGGAGAAATACGCCGGCGCGTTCCCCTTGTGGCTGGCCAATACCCAGGCTGTGATCATCCCGCTGGCGGAGGACTTTGCTCCCTATGCGGCTGAGGTGACGGAGAAATTGAAGGCTGCCGGCATCCGCGCAAAACTGGATGACCGGAATGAGACCCTGAAATACCGTATCCGCGAGGCCCAGCTGGAGAAGATCCCCTACATGCTGGTGGTGGGCGAGAAGGAAAAGACCGACGGCACCGTGGCAGTCCGTGCCCGCAAGGAAGAGGACGGCGGCGTCATGAAGGTGGAAGATTTCATGGCCAAGGCCCTCATGGAGATCGCTACGAAGAAGAGATAAGGCGACTTTCGGCTATGCCGAAGTCGGCGACGTTGGCACGAGTTGGGGTTGCAACTCGCGCCAAGTCGGCTGGAATTTTTAGTAAACAAAAACATCGCAGAGAAATCTGCGGTGTTTTTTGTTGGGGTTAGAAACACCTGTTATTCCGTAGGGGCGTGCATCGCACGTCCGTATCGTGCGGTTTTAGTTTCACGAAATTTTTGGAAAGATCAAAGGGGAGATCGCTCCGGAAAGAGAAAAAAGGAGGGACCGCTCCCCGCAGGTCCCTCCGCGAGTTGGAGGGAATCTCCAACTCGATCATCCACCCCATGGGCTTAGGGGACACCTCGAGTTGGAGATTCTCTCCAACTCGCAGGCCCCCCAGAACAATGTGTATCTAAACGGGATGATATCAAAAACGCCATCGTTTTTTGAATGCGCATCAAAGATGCGCAGTATATAGACCAAATCGCAAGACAGACGAAGGCATACCTATCGCCAACTAAATTTATCGAACAGTTCCGTTATCTTAAAAATATACCGCTTCTCCTACGGATCATAAAAAATGCCG
>JAZSCY010000365.1:0-6074 GCA_045530875.1 Eubacteriales bacterium | reverse complement strand
CTCCGTTCCCGCCCACGTAGAAATGATGGGTCTGATCGGCGCAGGTAACAACCCCATGGTTGGTATGACTGTCGCTTGTGCTGTTGCAGTAGAAGAGGCTAAGTCGGATCGTAGCCATGTCGTTCTGTGAGCCAAGGAGTTGTCCCTCTCTATTGTCTTCCTAAGACCGCTTGGCCTCCGACTTCTCCGTTCCCGCCCACGTAGAAATGATGGGTCTGATCGGCGCAGGTAACAACCCCATGGTTGGTATGACTGTCGCTTGTGCTGTTGCAGTAGAAGAGGCTTGCAAGTAATTGTAAAAACCACGTGGGGAAAACTTTTGCAAAAGTTTTCCCCACACCCTTTTCAAAAACTTGAATGAAAAGTTGGACACACCGCATAGGCGATGTGTCCTTTTTTCATTCATCTTCCGATATAAAACCGATCTTCTTCCGTCAATCCCAGACGGTCGGCGAAGCATTGGGCGACAGCCTTCTGCCCCACCAACTGGGAGGGGTGATGGGCATCGGTGCCGATGTAGAATTTGCATCCGCACTGTTTGGCTACTGTGTAGAAAGCGGTTACGGCCTGTGCCTCTTCTTCGCTTCGGAACGCAAGACAGCTGGTATTCAACTCAATTCCCACGCCCAAAGCGGCGGCTTTTTCAAACAGATGGCGAAGGTGATCTCCTGTGATCTGCCGCAGTACCTGGCAGTACATGGTTAGATCCCGGCCGCCGATGGTATCGTTGGCCATATGAGCCAGGCCGATTTTGTGGAAGGGCAGGGGCATGGCAAGCACTGCCTCCAGCTTGGTAAGGAACCGGTTGGCCCGTCCCTCCACGGTGGCGGCATCCTCCTCGGACAAAGTGAATCCCACCATATGAAAATGGCTGACGGGCACGATGATGAAATCAAAGGCATCGTACCGCTCGGGGGAAATGCCCAGGATGTTGTCCTTCGTCATTTCCGTTTCCACGCCGAGCAGGAACTCGACCCCCTCCGCCTGGGGCAGGGGGAGAGATTTTCGCACATGGTCGTAGTTTTGGGGAGCGTACCAGCGGGATGCACCGGGAACCGTTTCATCCCAGAAATGATCGGTAAGGCAGATCTGCCCGTATCCGTTTTCCTTCGCATACTGCAGAATATGGGCGGTGGACTGCGCCGGATCCTTGGAGCAGGCAGACAGTGTCGAGTGAATATGATAATCGTGATCTGCTGTGAATTTCATGATCGCACCTCAAAAATATTACATTCTGAGCCCTTTGGGGTAGTGATTCTTGGCCCGGCCGCCGGAGACTTTCGCACCGCCCACGGCACATCCGTCCACCGTGACCACGGCCCATCCGTTTTCCGCGTCGGTTTCGATTTCTTCCCCGTGGAGATAACGGCCCAGAGCCTCACTGTCCGCGGTCAATTCGATTTTTCGGCGGAAATTACGGCCCATGGCCATGAAGAACTGATGGTGGGGCTGGATGTAGTTCTTCCGGATTTCTCCGATAGTAACGCCGCATGCGAAGGCCACGCCTTTCTCGATCGGCAGATCCGGAGTAAAATATACGGGCGATCCGTTGTACATCCGCACGTGATCCTTGTTGTAGGCGAGCAGAGTGTCATCCAAGAACGCTGTCACGGCGGGATCCATCTTCTCCGCCTTGGCGGGCTTGATGATCCGCGGTGATGCTTCGCCGGTGTGATGGAGCACCGCCATGAACTGCCCCTCGCCCCGTCCCGTGTGGGGATAGAACCGTCTTGCGTAGTGGATGTTCTCGCACCGGCATCCGTCGAAGGCGATGCCGTCTGCCGTGTGGGCCCGCACCGATTCCTTTACCGGCACGATTTCAAACTCCGGATGGGCAGCGAGGAACGCGTCCACGGTTTTCTCGTTTTCCTCCAGAGAGAAGGTGCAGGTGGCATAAATGATGTATCCCCCATCCCGCAAAGCGCGGGCGGCATTTTCCAGAATATCCGCCTGACGATCGGCGCACATGATTACGTTTTCGGGTGTCCATTCATCGATGGCGATCTCCTCCTTGCGGAACATGCCCTCACCGGAGCAGGGGGCATCCACCATGATCAGATCAAAGGTGTGAGGGAAGATCTTTGCCAGCCGTTTCGTATCCATGCAGGTGGTGACGGTGTTGCGCAGTCCCAGCCGCTCGATGTTGCCGGTCAGGATTTTGCATCGAGAGGGGATGATCTCGTTGGACACAAGAATTCCGTCCTCGCCCAGCTTATTTTTCAGCTGGGTGCTTTTTCCGCCCGGCGCGGCGCACATATCCAAAACCCACCAATCACGATCCACATCGATGCACTCCGCCGGAGCCATGGCGCCCGGCTCCTGCACATAGACCATGCCCGCGTGGTGGTAGGGATGGTTGCCGATCTTCTCATTCAGGTAATATCCGCCGGGCACGTAGGGGATCGCCTCTCCCCCAAAAGTGCCCAGCTTCTCAAAATCCGCGACGGAGATTTTTGCCGTGTTTATCCGATAAGCCTTCACCGGTTCTTCCTGCAAAGCGGCTTCGTAGGCGGCAAAATCCTCGCCCAGCAGATTCATCATCCGCTCCCGGTAAGCCAAAGGCAAGTCTTTCATTCGTTCTCCTCCATCAGATGCATCTCCGTGTGGAGCATGCACATGCCTACCGCTGTGATGGCGGCGGTTTCCGTCCGCAGAATCCGCCGTCCCAGGGAGATAGCCCGACCGCCGGCACGGATGGCCGCATCGATTTCTTCCTCGGAAAATCCGCCCTCCGGGCCGATGAGGATACCCACCGACATGCCCGGCCTGAGATCTTTCAGCGCGGCGGCGGTGGGGGCCATGCCGTCTTTATTCTCGTAGGGGACAAGGAACAAATCCATCTCCCCTGCCAGCGTCATGGCATCCTTGTAGGAGATGGCATCGTGCACGGCGGGAATGGCGCTCCGCTTGCTCTGTTTGGCGGCGCTTTCTGCGATGGCTTGCCATCGGGCGGTCTTGTTCTTCTTTTTGGAATCGTCTATTTTGACGATGCATCGGCTCATGGCCACAGGGAAAATCCCCTCCACGCCCAATTCCACCGTTTTCTGGATGATCCACTCCATTTTGTCCGCCTTGGGCAGTCCCTGGAACAGATAGATCTTTACAGGGAGAGATGTGTCCCCGTAATTTTCCTCCAGAATTTCTGCTACCGCGGTGTCGGATTCGTACTCTGCCAGGCGGCAAAGATACCGAACCCCCTCACAGCTGACGATAAAGGAATCTCCCGCCCGCATCCGCAGAACGTTTTTTATGTGATTGAAATCCCCGTCCGTGATGCGGAACGTGTTCTCCGCCCGGTGGGATTCGTCAACGAAAAAATTATGCATACCGTACCGTCCTTGTTGATCTGACAGTATTATAGCAGACAAATGTCCCCTTGGCAATGGTGTGATGGGGCGGATGCGGAATTTTTATAAAAAACAGGGTAACCCCCTTGACAGCGTAACAATGTTATGCTATAATCCATACCGTAACAATGTTACGGAAGGAGAGGGGCATGAATCAAGATCACTTAATCTCCAAAAAGGATCTGTTGGCGCGGTACGGGATTTCCTACGGCGCGTTGTACCGATGGAAGCGAAAGGGGCTGATTCCCGATGAGTGGTTTATCAAAAAATCCACCACAACGGGGCAGGAGACCTTCTTTCCCGAAAAGCTGGTCTGCGAACGGATCGAGATGATCCAGAAAATGAAGGAAGATGTTTTGCTGGATGAGCTGGCAAAACAGTTCTCCGGTGAGGAGCGGCGGAATGAAGCGATCCTTCTGCACACCGAATTCGGGGAAAAGAGCTTTCGGTGGTGCGATGTAAAAGAAATTTTTCTTGTGCGGAAAAACGGTGAACGGGTAGATATTACCGCCGCCGTAAAGGAATTGTTGGAAGAAAAGGAAAGGCAGGAGTAAGTATGCAACTGGCAGGAAGCGGTGTGATTCCCGCAGGAGAATATAACGAGAAAATATCCATCAGCGGCAGCGGAAGAATCCAGGGAAACGTGCGTTGTACGGCGCTTTCCGTGGCGGGTTCTGCATCGGCACAGGGCAGTGTTTGGTGTGACGAAGATATGAAAGTGTCCGGTTCTGCCCGGATGGAGCATTCGCTGCATGCAAAGAATGTACACATCAGCGGTTCGTGCCATGTGGGCGAGGACTGCACGGCGGAGGAGATGATCAAAGCGGCAGGATCCTTTCGCTGCGGCGGGAATGTCCGGTGCCACACACTGCGGGCGGCAGGAAATATGCAGGCCAGCAGCGTGGAAGCGGAGGATGTGAAAATCTCCGGCGGTATCGACTGCGCCGGGCTTTTGAACGCGGAGCGAATCGAGATCCGGATCGAGCGGGCCTCCAGCCGTGTGGGCAGTATCGGCGGCAGCGATATCAAAATATACAGCGAAGGTGCTGTGGGTAAGATTGCCCGCATGCCTCTTCTGTCCAAAATGCTCGGCCGTGGCGTGGGCGGTGTGGATGTGGCAGAATCCATCGAGGGCGACACCATCGCCATCGAGCGGGTAAGTGCCCCGCTGGTCGTAGGCCGCATTGTGGCTGTCGGTGCGGATTGCTGTGTGGATTTGGTCCAGTACAGCGAAACGATCGAGATCCATCCCGACGCCAAAGTAGGCAGATACGAGAAAATCGGATAAGCAAAGAAAAGAGCCTCGCGTAAGGGAGGTTCTACAAACAAATTTCGGCAGAGATACTGTTTTTTCTCTGCCGATTTGTGTTATAATGATATTGTATTGTAGGGGAGCATTCCATATGCTCCCAATACGGTCGGATATGGAATCCGCCCCTACAAGGGGTATGGGATTTGCCCGAATCCTTTGTAATACAAAGGCGAAACCGGCGATAAAACGGAACGGTAAATAGGAATTTGACCGTATGTAAAGTTATGTTGCGGAATTGTAACGTTGACGCGGTGGTGTTTGTGTGTGTTATATGCTACAATGGAAACACCATAATTAAAGGTTGGTGTCATCATGAAATTATCGGAAAAAATTATTAAGCTAAGAAAAGCATATGGCTGGTCACAAGAAGATTTGGCGGATGAATTGAATGTATCTCGACAGGCAATCAGCCGTTGGGAAAACGGAACAGCACTTCCCGACGCGCAAAACGTATTGCAAATCAGTAAGCTGTTTGGTGTTACAACAGATTATCTGCTCAATGACGATTATGAAAGTGACAGAGATATTCCCGCCGTGCAGACCGCAACAAAGGAAGTTGAGGATTTGTTTTCGAAAAAGAAACGGCATCATCTGATTGCCGCCATTTGTTTCACGGTAGCTTGGTTCTGCTGGCTTATCAGTATAGCGCACTATCAGAATTATCTTCAACTGGGACTGTCTTGCGCTTGTCTTGGGTTTTGCGCCACAAATGCGGTCCTCCAATTCACCTTGTTTTTCAAGAAAAGATAAACCGATTTCACAACGATTGTAGGGTAACCAATAGCGAACCCCGACAGACTATAAAAAACTGTCGGGGTTATTCTTTGTCTTCTGCAATGCAATTATGTCTTATCGGACCGTCGGGGACGCCTGTCCCTACAATGAGAAATCAAACATCCTTATGAGCGCCAGCCTTTGGCGAGATTATTTCACTCCATCTCCCGATACGCGTCCCAGGCCGGCTTTCGTCCGTCCACCTCATCGGAGTCCGGCTTGCGGCGCCACAGACCCAGATTGAGTCCGCCCTCATCCACATTGTCCATGTGGGAGTAGTAGATAAAAGCGTCGATTTCGGGAATCTCTTTCACTTTTTCGTATGCCCGCACCAGAGCCTCTTTTTGGATTGCCTCACCCGCTGCGGTAAAGTTGGAATGGAAGCCTACCTCGGAGAGAAGGATCCGGCGGGATTCTCCATCCAGCAGCAGGGGGGATTGCGCCAGAAAATCCCGCAGGACTTCCGGATTTTTCACGGTGACAAAGGGGGTGTCGGGGGAATCGGTGACATCATCTTCTGCCCAAAAATCCGCCCGTCCGGGATCGGCAGAGTAGGGATGATAGGCGATGTGGAAGGGAATCTCCCCCTCCCGTGACGCATAGGATACCAGGGATGCCAGCAGATCCCGTCCGGGGTAGTA
>JAZSCY010000261.1:0-6775 GCA_045530875.1 Eubacteriales bacterium | reverse complement strand
ACCGCTTGGCCTCCGACTTGTACATGATCCCGATATGCCGGATGCACCGCCATATGGAGATAATGAACCGATATATTACCAAAGCGAGATAGGATATGAAATTACGCATACACACAAACTCGCACAGGATAAACCCACAATTACAATCAAAATACCACTTTCAAAACTCCCATTAAATGATTTTGGCTGGACAGCAGCCGCCTTTTGTTACAATCAGTTCCGGTCGTATTTAGATCGCCTGAATGAGGATTTATACAATCGTTCCCGTCCCGATAATGAAAACGGAAAGTATATATTATCCGAACACACAAGCGCAGTAATACCCAATAATTACTCGTTTATCGCACAATGTCTTCCCAAATGGTATGAAAATGCATCAGGAAGGCACGTTTGGATGCTGAAAGCTCCAAATGCACCGGGAATGGAATGGATGTTACATTTCAAAATCCAAGTCCAACTCCCCCGCCGAAAACTCCGCAAGACCATCCAGATGTTGTGCCGGGATCTTCCCGATGCGGTGGAACAGTTTATTGCCGAGTTTGACTTTGTCCGGCTGAACCGGGCACTGGAACTTGCTGAAAAGCAGGCATCCATCCGGGCCTGGCTGAAGGGGAGCGATTATTGCGCCTTTGTGGCCAACGGAAGTATCCTGCCCCGGGCCAAGGGAACGGATCTGCCCATGGAAAACGCCATTCCTTTCCGCTCCACCCCGGCGGATGAGATCGAGATCTGCGGTGTCCGGGGCATGGGCATCCGGCGGGGCGTCACCGTCATCACCGGTGGCGGCTATTCCGGCAAATCCACTTTGTTGGATGCCATCTCCGCCGGCATTTACGATCACATTCTCGGGGACGGGCGGGAATTGTGCATCACGGACGACAGCGCCGTCACCATTTCCGCCGAGGACGGCCGCAGCGTGAAGCATGTGAATATTTCCCCCTTCATCCGCTGGCTGCCCGGCGGAGATACCAGGGATTTCTCCACCGATCACGCATCCGGATCCACCTCCCAGGCGGCCAACATCATGGAGGCGGTGGAGGTGGGGGCAAAACTGTTGCTCATCGACGAGGACCGAAGCGCCACCAATTTTATGATCCGGGATCGGATGATGAAGGCGCTGATCGAGAAGGAGCCTATCACGCCGTTTACCGATCGGGTGAATGAGCTCCATCGCGCGGGCGGCGTGTCTACCATCCTGGTCATCGGCGGCAGCGGCGAATATCTCTGTGTGGCGGATAAGATCTACATGATGGAGGATTACCTCATCCACGATGTGACGGAAAAGTCCAAATCCATCTGCGCCGATCACGGCGTGACGGCCATCCTGCCCCCTCACGCCGATTGGAAACAGAGCCGGGCGTTGTACAGCGATCGCTTCACCTCCTATCCCACAGGATGCGGCAGCGAAAAACTGGCCGTATCCGATATGGGATTCATCCTCATCGGCGACGAGCAGATCGACGTGCGGGGACTGCATGACATCGTATCCCCCCGCCAGTTGGATGCGCTGGGATTTCTGCTTCGGTATCTGGAAGTGACAAACAAGGAAAACAAAATTGATCTGCGGCGGCGGATCGACGAATTGTACGAGAAAATGGAGGAGGAGGGCGTGGACGTTCTGTATTCCGCCTTTTTCACCACCACGGAGCGGTTTTTGGATCTGCCCCGCAAGCAGGAATTGTTTGCGCTGATCAACCGCATGCGAAAAATCCGATTGGTAAAGGACGGTGATGGGCACTGACAACACCGGTTTATCACATCACGGTCGGGGAGAAAATCAAGGAATACCGCCGGGCGAACCATCTCTCCCAGAGCGCCTTCGGCGAGATGCTGGGCGTGACTCCCCAGGCCGTATGCAAGTGGGAGCAGAACCTCTGCTACCCCGATATCTTCACCCTGCCGCATCTGGCGCAGATTCTGGGATGCCAAACGGACGATTTTTTTGAGACGCATGGGATGGGTAACACACCCCCGCTTCATCCGTAGGGGCGAACTGTGTTCGCCCGTTTTGTGAATCCAAACCGTACGTTGGCGGACGTGCAATGCACGCCCCTACAAGGGTAACACACCCCCCCCCCGCCTCACCGTAGGGGCGACCATTGGTCGTCCGTGAAGAAATCCAAACCGCACGCGGCGGGAGGCGAAACGCCGTCCCCTACGGGATAACGGAACCCCCGCCTCACCCGTAGGGGCGGATTCCATATCCGCCCGCATAGAAATCAAAAACCATACGTTGTCGGGACGTGCAATGCACGCCCCTACAAGGTAACGTGAATTCCCCCACACAAGAAAAAACCGCACAAAATGTGCGGTTTTTTGAGGTTATTGAACCCGGACAAGCCGGAGACTCAATCTTTGGCTTTTTCCCATACGTCGGGGGCGATGTCCTGCAGCATACGGAGCAATTCCTCATCACCCATGGAGGTGTTGCGGCCGGCGGCGTACTGGGCGTCCACCTGCCCCTTCATGGCGGCGACGATGGGGGACTGCTTCTCAATCCACAGATCGTGATGATTCTCCGCCAGGCGGGTGTTCAGCCAGAGGGCGATGCCAGCCAGGCCGGAGTGCACGTCAATAGCCACGCGGGCGGGGCGGTTCAACAGCTTGCCCGTATTGAAGATATTGTAGATCTCCTCATCCTTCATCAGGCCGTCGGCGTGGATACCGGCGCGGGTGACGTTGAAGTTGGCACCCACGAAGGGAGTGCGGGCGGGAATCTTGTAGCCGATTTCCTTTTCAAAATACTCGGCGATCTCCGTGATCACCGGCAGATCCATACCGTCGGTGGTGCCGCGGAGGGAGGCGTACTCGATGACCATGGCCTCCAGGGGGCAGTTGCCGGTACGCTCACCGATGCCGAGCAGGGAGCAGTTGACACCGGACGCACCGTACAGCCATGCGGTGGACGCATTGGTAACCACCTTATAGAAATCGTTGTGGCCGTGCCATTCCAGCTGCTCCGAGGTCAAGCCGGCATAATGATTCAGACCGTAGATGATACCCTGCACACTGCGGGGCAAAGCGGCACCCTGATAATTGACGCCGTATCCCATGGTATCGCAGGCACGGATTTTCACGGGGATGCCCGCCTCCTCGCCCAACTGACGGAGTGCCTCCGCAAAGGGGACCACAAATCCGTAGAAATCGGCGCGGGTGATATCCTCAAAATGGCAGCGGGGGCGGATACCCATATCGAGAGCACTCTTGACCACGCCCAGATACTTATCCATGGCGGCGGCGCGGGTCAGGCCCATCTTATTATAAATATGATAGTCAGAGCAGGAAACAAGGATGCCCGTTTCCTTGATGCCCAGGGATTTGACCAACTCAAAATCCTTTTGGGACGCGCGGATCCAGGTGGTGATCTCGGGGAATTCGTATCCCAGATCCATACACTGGGCGAGGGCCTCCCGATCCTTTTCCGTATACACGAAGAACTCGCTCTGGCGGATCAGACCTTTGGGGCCGCCCAGCCGGTGCATCAGCTTGAACAGATCGGTGATCTGCTTCACGGTGAAGGGGGAGGTGGACTGCTGACCGTCCCGAAAAGTGGTGTCGGTGATCCAGATATTATCCGGCATCTGCACGGGCACGAAGCGGTGGTTGAAGGACACCTTCGGCACGGAATCGTAATCAAAAAGGTATCGCTGCAGATTGGGAGTGGCCCGCTCCTGCAGGGAATATCGGTAGGAGGACTGCTCGATCAGATTGGTCTGGGGGCAGAATTCCACTTTTACATGGCTTTTGATGGCGTGGTTGAATGAACTTTCATTGCGTTGCATTTTACGAGATCGCCTCCTTCAAATAACAATTCATTCTCGGTTAATGGTGTTATTATACATCCGTTTTTGCATTTTGTCAAGGAAATTCCTGCAAAAACGGAGATATTTTTGCAGGATTTCGGAATAAAGTTGCAAAAAGCGATAAGAAAAGGCAAAAAAACAAGCCGCCCGCAGGCGGCTTGTTTATTATGTAGAAATTACTCTCTGCCGATGGATGCCAGGAGGTCGAAGTCCTTCTGGATCAGGTTGGGAACGGTCTTGGCCATCTTGGTATACGCGTTCATTCTGGGCAGTCTGTTCGCCTGAACAGAGCTGTCACCAACGCCCAGCATGTTGCTCCAGTTACCTACGTAACCGATATCAAAGCACTTGTTGGCGTAGATGATATCCAGCATATCGCCGGAGTCAGAGTCCTGTGCGTAACGTCTCTTCAGCATTCTGTCCTTGAAGGTGGGAGACAGAGTCTCGCGGCCCTCATAGGAGAAGTATTCCATCATGTAACCGATATCGGTAGCATCGGTCTTGGTGTTGGGGATACCGATCATAGCGCACTGAGGATCCAGGGTGTGGTAGTAGCGATCCTGATCGGAGTTCCACTTAGGCATGGGCAGAATACCGAACTCGTCTTCCATATCCGCAAACTCGCTGATAACCAGAGAGCCGCCGACGGTGAACAGGTGCTTACCAGCCGCGAACAGGCTGCGGGCATAGGTGAAGCGGTTGCTGTAGCCTGCGAAGTCGGTGAACTTGTGAATATCGATGGTTACGCCATCCTCGATCAGAAGGCCGGCAACTGCTTCCATCTTGGTTACGGATTCCGCATCCTGCAGGAAGGAGTAAACGGGCAGACCGTTCTCATCGATGTGTGCATAGCGCTCGCCCATAGCGATCATGAAGGAGTTGAACTGGCCGCTCTCACGGAAGAAGCCTACAACGTCCTCGGGATCTACGGTGCCGCCGCCGTCTACGTCATTCTTAACGGCACGGGCCATCTCAGCGAACTTATCCAGAGTCCACTGGTTAGCGCGAACCAGCTCGTAGGGGCTTTCCAGATCGTTGGCTGCTGCCAGGGTCTTGTTGAAGTACAGAGCGCGGGTGCAGCGATCGTCCACGGTGGTAAAATCACCGGCGGTGTAGAACATACGGTTCGCTACGTCCAGCTGCTCGTTGGCGTTCTGATCCCACCACTCGTGAGTCAGATCGATGGAGGAGATCTCTCTCAGATCGAGCAGATTACCTGCCTTGGCTGCGGGCCACATGTAGTTCCATGCGTCCAGAACCACGTCAAACTGATCCAGACCGCCGGAAACCAGGCTGGCGATATCGGTTGTGGGAACCTGAACCTTGGTGTACTCAACACCGAAGTTATACTTGGTCAGACAGTCCTGAATACGCTTGTAAACAGCATTCTCAAAGGGATCGGCTGCCTCGGTCTCCATCCAGATATCAGAGGTCTGGTAGTAACCGAAGTTTCTTTCCTCATTGATACCGATGATGCGGAGGTTAGTACCGCCGAAATCGGTCTTGTCCAGCACCAGGCCAGGATCTTCCGGAGGCTGGGTATCGGTTGCCTGATCCGAAACAGGATCAGTATCGGGCGTATCGGGGGTATCCGGGGTGTTCTTGTCGCAAGCAACAAAAACCGGAGCCAGCATCAATACGGCCAGAAGAATCGCGAGAATTTTCTTTGCGTTCATGGTAAATCCTTTCCGATTTAAAAATCTAAATTGATAGACACATTTATTATAGCAAAAGTGGGAAGAAGAATCAACAGGGGGTTGAGCCGCGCCGAACCTTTTTCCATGTTTGTATGGAATTTTTACATGCCCCGTAAGGGATTTTTCCCCGCAAACGATTTCTTTTTATTGTGTACGGCGGCCAATCGTGGTACAATAGAACACACGACAACGACGAAATCCGAGGTTACATCATGAAATACAAAGCCATACTGTGGGATCTGGACGGCACACTGCTGGACACGCTGCAGGATTTGCGGGATGCGGTGGCCCACGCTCTGACGGACCACGATCTGCCCCCGCGCTCTCTTTCAGAAATCCGCGCCATGGTGGGAAACGGCATCCGCAATCTGGTGGAGCGAGCCGTACCCGAGGAAACCGATCCCGCTGTGACGGACCAGGTTTTTGAGGAATTCCGCACCTATTACGCCCTGCACTGCAGCGACACCACCGCCCCTTATGCGGGCATTCGGGAATTGCTTACGGAATTGCAGGGGGCGGGAATCCGATCGGCCATTGTTTCCAACAAGGCGGATTTTGCCACAAAGGATCTGGCGAGGAAGCATTTTGGGGATTTGGTGGATTTTGCCACGGGCGCACGGGAGGACATGCCGAAAAAGCCCGCGCCGGACATGATCGCCTACGCCCTGGCCGAGCTGCACGTATCTCCGGCGGAGGCGGTATACATCGGGGATTCCGAGGTGGACGTGAAAACGGCGGAAAATGCGGCGCTTCCCGGGATTTTCGTGAATTGGGGTTTCCGGGATGAGGCGGAATTGCGAGTGGCCGGTGCCCGGGTGATCGTTTCCTCCCCGGAGGAGTTGCGGGAGATGTTGATCGGGTGAGGGGGCTGCCTTTGCAGGTTTTTCTTTGTAAACGGTAAAGCATGGAAGATAATTTATGAAAGATCAAAGGGGAGACCGTTTTTAGAAGATCAAAAGGGGGATCGCTCCCCGCAGATCCCCCTTTTTGAATCCCCCATGGGCTCGGGGAGGTCCCCGAGGCCCCCGGAACGGAGTAAAGCGAAACGGGAAAGCCAGTATAAACGCGTTCGTTCATGAACGCACTCCTGCGGAGTGCGAGGGTTAGCGTATATTGAAGACAGCGAAAGATGAATCATTTCATAAACTAATTTCCTCGTTCCCTTCCGTCAGGTGAAAGGGGTAAGTGTTGCTCCTAACAAAACTTTGATGATGCCGCGGATGCGGCATTTTTTTACTTTAGGTAGGAGAAGCGGTTTGTTTTTAGGATAACGGA
>JAZSCY010000209.1:0-2908 GCA_045530875.1 Eubacteriales bacterium | reverse complement strand
AATCGCCAAAAATTCCACGTTTATAATAGATGTTTTCGGTTTGCAGAACAAAAACATCATCGCATTCTATTGAAAACTTCCTTTGTTTGTCAGCCAACGTTTCAATGGGAACCGAGTATTAGTGTACAAGCCAAAATTTTTACCCCATTATACCCTTGTCAACGATGGTATAATGGGGTATAATATATTTATAATCCAGAAGGTGCGATACGAATACGGATATCTTAACCCAAATTGCTGAATTGGAAAATCAGATTGCTGCATTTCCCATTGGCTCTGTCGGACAAAAGCAGGTGAATGGAAAAGTATACTATTTACGAAATAAAGCACAGCACCGAAGTTATCGAAAAACAGTATCAGCATCTGATCGATGAAGAAAAGTGTAAAGCAACGGTATGGCGATATGGCTCGATTTCCGGCAAATATGTGATCTACCGTAGGGAGTCCTGCAATGTCAATGGCATTCATTACATGAATGTGGAAGAATATTTGAAAAATTTAACTTAACACTGATGCAATTTGCAGAAAGGCAGTTACCGATCATGACTATCCAATTCATCACCGCATTCCCGGATATAATTCGCTTTTCCTTTACGGACGAGAAAAACGAATTCCTGACAGTATGCGCCTATGTCCCGCTGATCTGCGGTGACAACAGCCCGGAATTTTCGTCCGGCAGAACCGTCAGTTGTCAGACAGTCGAAAGACATGGAAGCTATGTCGAAATTCCGAGGTATAACGGGGATTTTGACCAGCTGCTCTGTCGGTTTGTCGTGAAGCGAGATGAGACTCCGATTTCGGGCGTCTGCTATGTAACCGATTTTTCGGAAGATTTTTCCGTGTGGCAGTATGATCCGCCGAAGATCGATCGTCCTGTCGGCACATGGGTTACGGCATTGCCCCAAGATCAGGAATATCTGCGATTCGGGTACATGATGACCGAAATCGATATGGCGTGGATTCTGACACTGCATCCGGTTGAGGGGGATATTGCGCATACTTTCAATGGCAGAACCTACTATTTCCGCCGTGATATGATGGAGCTGTACGAAGCCTTTTCCAAGCCCTACACCGATCGGGGCATCCCATTCCTGATCCGTTTTATCAATCGATTCCATTACCAGAATCATGATGCCTCCGAGGAATTATTTGATCTGCTTCGCCATCCGGGATATGAACCTGATTTTCCCGCGGTGGAAATGAGCGCATTCAACCTTCGTACAGAGGAAGGCTTTTCCATGTATTGCGCGGCGCTGGACTTTTTGTATGCCAGATATGCATCCCCCGACAGTCCCTACGGTTGGTCTGTGATGATGGATATCGGAAACGAAGTCAATTCGCCCGGTATGTGGCACAATATGGGTCCGATGCCCTGTGAAGGATTCATGGAAGAATACACGGTCTCCCTGCGTCTGGCATGGCTGCTCTCCCACAAGTATTATGCACATTACCGTGTCAATATTTCCCTGGAGCACCATCACAATGTACGGGATGAAGTCGGTGACACCCTGCATTTTTATCCTGCGGCACAGTGTCTTGCACAGCTTGTCAGAATTTGCCGCAGAGACGGCGATTTCGATTGGGGTGTGGCGGCGCATCCGTACCCGTCTGACATTCTGAATCCTGCGTTCTGGGAAGCGGAGGATGCTGTTTTCAGTCTCGATACCCCAAAAATCACGCTCAAAAATCTGGAAGTATGGCCGGCACTGCTGTCCTCGCCTGACTATCTCTATCGCGGTCAGCCGCGGTATGTCATCTTCGATGAACAGGGATTCCATACCAATGATGAGGATCCCGACACCGAAAACAAAGGTGCCTACGGATTTGTATTGGCGTGGCTGAAAATGCGGCAGCAGCCGGGGATCGATCTGCTCCTTTTGCATCGGTATGCCGATATGCCGGATGACAGTGAATACAGCTTAAAGCTGGGACTGCGCCGTGCTTTGGGATACGGTGATGAGAGGCATCTTTTGATTCTTCCCGGGGCATACAAGAAAATCTGTTATGTGATCCGTGATATGGATACGCCTGCGGAAGAACAATGGATCAGAGAGGCCCGTGACTTTATCGGTCATGAATTATTTGACGCACTGTTGAATCCGACGATCGGCGAAAGATGATATAAACACGAGTACAATATGCGGTTTCTGTAATACCAAAATTTATACCCCATTATACCCTTGACAATGATGGTATAATGGGGTATAATATATTTATAATCCAGGAGGTGCGATATGAATACGGATATCTTAACCCAAATTGTTGAATTGGAAAATCAGATTGCCGCATTTCCCATTGGCTCTGTCGGACAAAAGCAGGTAAACGGAAAAGTATACTATTATCATCGTTTCAGAGAAGACGGCAAGCGCCGGGAAAAATATATTCCTGAAAGTGAAGTTGCAGCGCTGAAAGAACTGATCGAGCAGAGAAAAGTGCTGGAGATGAAATTAAAGGAACTGAAAAAGCATGCACCGAAAAAGGAAGTCGCTGTTAAACAGCATGATTTCATTACCGATGTCCGCACCGGAGAAGCTCTGCGCTCTTATTCGAATGTCGTTCGAAAATATAAAAAAAGAAGCCACTATCAGCGGCTTCATGACTATGTTTACGGAAACACCTATGATCGTGTGTTCATTCTTTTCGGTTTGCGCAGAACCGGAAAAACAACCTTGATTCGTCAGATTCTTGCGGATATGACAGATGCAGATCTTGCAAAAGCTGCATTTATCCAGATCACATCCAGAGATATGCTCGCAGATCTGAACAAAGACCTGAAATACCTGCAGAGTGAAGGATATCGGTATGTGTTCATTGATGAAGTCACCTTGATGTCGGACTTCATCGAGGCTGCGGCGCTGCTTTCTGACATCTATGCTGCCATGGGCATGAAGATTGTGCTCTCCGGCAT
>JAZSCY010000360.1:0-10800 GCA_045530875.1 Eubacteriales bacterium | reverse complement strand
CGCCTGCTCCCCATAGGCCACCAAACCCGCCGCAGCCGCCGATGCATCCCGATAGCGGTACACGGTGCACACCGTATCGGCGGGCGTGACCGTTTTGAGATCCCGATTCGCATTTATAACATAGGAAAACTCCGCCTGCTCGCCGGGATAGGCTGTCAGTTCCCGACCGGAGCAGCGCATGGTGATCTTTTCGCTCTGCTGCTTCACGTCGGTGCGGAAGGTGGTAGCGGCCGAGGCGGATGTGACCCGTCCCGACGCCAGAGGTACGCCCGCATCTACCGTCACGGTATAGGCCTCGCCCGGCTGCAATTTCTCCTCGGGGATCACCACCAAAGTCTTGCCGTGCTGATAGACCTCCACCCGGAAATCCACCGCCGGTGACACGGTGATGAAGGATTCCAGGGAGGCGGCATCCATCAGCACCTCATTGAAGGTGAACTCGATTCCTGTATTGACGGGAACACCTGTTGCCAGATCGGCGGGAAACACACCCGTGATCCGGGGCACATCCTCGGTCTGGAACACAAAGGATGCCGCGCTGAGCAGCACCTGACTTTCCGCCTGGGTATCCACGATGCTGAATCGGTACAGCGTATTCGATTCCAGGGCGGTGCGGGGGCGCATGATGAACTCCGTTCCCTCTCCCGTGATCTCCATATCCGCCAAGGGGGATATGCGCAGATAGCGGGACAATTCCTCCGCCGTAGTCTCCCCGCCCGTGCGGACGGTAAAGGTGCTGTCGGAGGCGATCACACCCCGCTTCGCCGTATCGTTGGACACGGTGATCTGCCGCAAAGCCTCGGGAATGCCGGCATCACTACTCTCGATCTGTATGGCATCATCCAAAGGGATCTGCACGATCTCACGATCCTTATCGGGGGGATTTTGTGTATTGCAGGACGTGAGCGGTACCAATGCAAGGATAGCACAGAGGACGCCTGCCAATATGCGTTTTCCGTTTTTCATCCTATCTTCACTCCTTGGGCGGTGTATTTGTCTGTTAGACGGAATGTGCGGGGGAAATGTTTCATCCATTCACAAAAAAATATTGAAGCGGCTCAAAAAATCATCCGCCGCGCAAGTCTTTCCTGCCTTGACAATATCCCCCCCACCGTGTTATACTTACCCCATCGCAGGATGGAGAAAAAGGAAGGCGGTGCGAATCCGCCGCGAACCCGTCGCCGTGTTTGGGAGCTGCAAGCCCTGTATCCGCCGCGGATACCGACTGCCACTGCACTTTGTGTGGGAAGGCGGTTTGCAGCGATCCCCATCAGCCGAAAGACTTTGCTCCCAAGCGTGCAGCTACCGCGGATCGTCGGACGGCTTTTGTCGTTGCTGTGCCTCCTGCGATGAAAAAACTACATTTCATTAAAAGAAAGGAAAACAACGAATGAAACAAACGAAACTATTTCGCACACTTTCTCTTGTTTTCGCAGTGCTGATCGCGGCTATGGTACTGTGCACAGCCTGTACCCAGGCAAAAACCCAAGCGGGGACAAAAACCATCACCGTCCAGATCATCGTGGACGGAACTGACACCGTGAGTAAAACCATCCAGACCGACGCGGAATATCTTCGCGGGGCATTGGAGGAGGAAGATCTGATCGCGGGGGAGGAGAGCCAGTACGGGCTGTTCGTCAAAACGGTAAACGGAATCACCGTGGATGATTCCAAACAGCAGTGGTGGTGCTTCACCAAGGGCGGAGCAGATCTCTTCACCGGGGTGGACGATACTCCCATCGCTGACGGCGACAAATTTGAGATCACCTTGAAGACGGGTTACTGATGAGATCCCGCACCTATGCGCGCACGCTATATATCGTTCTGGGAGCCTTGTTCGGCGCGCTGCTGTTTGTCTCTCAGGTGATCGCCGCGTCTTTGCCCAACATTGAGTTGGTATCCCTGTTGATCCTTGTGTGGACACGGGTATATCGCTACGGCGCTTTGCCCGGAATCGGGGTATTCATTCTTCTGGAGGGGCTGTTGTACGGATTCGGCATCTGGTGGGAATCTTATTTGTACATCTGGTTCATTTTGTGGGGAGCGGTGATGCTGATCCCCTATCCCAAAACGGAACCGTCCCCCCTTTTGTCCGCCTTGGGCTGGGCATCTCTCAGCGGACTGTACGGCCTTGCCTTCGGGACGCTTACATCCCTTTCCTGGCTGATCCGCGGCGGTCCTTCCACCGCCCTTGCCTACATCGCATCGGGGATCCCCTTTGACATCACCCACGGCATCGCCAATTTTGTTCTGGCGCTGTTTTTGGCCGTGCCGCTGATCCGACTGCTGAGCCGTCTGAAAAGCAAAACCCGACTGGGCTGACACCGGAGGTGCCGTTTTTGCGGCACCTCTTTTTTGTTTGTAAAATATCGTAATTATTTTCTTCCCGTTCCGCTTGACAGCGGGATGTTTTTGGGTTATCATACAAATAGAATCTTTGAATTTATGCGCTGAGCGCTTTTTGTGGAGGTACATTATGGCAATCGCAACATCGGACAAGGTACGGGTAGGCATTATCGGCTGCGGCGGCATCGCCAATCAGAAGCACATGCCCTCTCTGAAAAAACTCCCCAACGTGGAAATGGTGGCATTCTGTGACATCGTTCTCTCCAAGGCAGAACGGGCCAAGGCTGCCTTTGGCACCGCGGACGCGGCTGTGTATGAGGATTACCGGAAACTGCTGGAGGACAAATCCATCGATGTGGTGCACGTCTGCACGCCCAACCGTTCCCACAGCTTCATCACGGTGGATGCGCTGAACGCAGGCAAGCACGTTATGTGTGAAAAGCCCATGGCTATCAATTCCGTGGAAGCGAAAAAGATGCTGGACGCGGCGGCCCTCTCCGGAAAGATGCTGACCATCGGCTACCAGACCCGCCAGCGCAACGATTCCATTTTCCTGAAGCAGGAAGCGGAGGCCGGCACATTTGGCGACATCTACTACGCCAAGGCAACCGCCATCCGCCGTCGTGCCGTTCCCACCTGGGGCGTGTTCCTCAACGAATACGAACAGGGCGGCGGTCCGCTGATCGACATCGGCACCCACGCGCTGGATCTGACCCTTTGGATCATGGACAACTACAAGCCGAAATACTGTCTGGGCACCACCTTCCACAAGCTGAATGATCAGACCCAGACGGGCAACGCCTGGGGCGACTGGGATCCGGATAAGTTCACCGTAGAGGACAGCGCATTCGGATTTGTGGTAATGGAAAACGGCGCCACTATCAATCTGGAATCCGCCTGGGCTTTGAACACCCTGGATGTCCGTGAGGCGGTCACTTCCCTGTGCGGCACAAAAGCCGGTGCGGACATGGTGGACGGCGTGCGGATCAATCACATCAAGAACGGCCGTCAGTGCGTAACCACCGCCAATATGAAGGCGGGCGGCGTGGCTTTCTATGAGGGATCCGGCGGGGATGATATGTCCACCCGCGAGGCCCGCCAGTGGATCAACGCCATCGTGAATCACAAGCAGCCCACCGTTCTGCCGGAGCAGGCTTACACCGTAACCCGCATTCTGGAGGGTATTTACGAAAGCGCCAGAACCGGCACGGTATACAATTTCTGAGAGGATACGAGTGGGGCTTTTTGAAAAAAGCCCCACACCCCAAAAACTTTTCATCATGGAAAAGGAGACGGACGCTATGAAATGGATTCTGATTATTGCCGCCGCCGTCTGTATAGTTCTTTTGATCGTACGGTGTGCCAAGCCGCAAAATATAGGGCAGTCCCCATCGCCTGATCCCTCCCATGCATCGGACGGCGCGCAGGATTTTGCCCCCTTTCTGATTGTGGAGGGCACATCTGTCGTTTTAAACGTATCGGATTACCCCACCATGATGGATCTCTTCCTCACCCGTGAGGAAGATGGTTTTCTGGGAAACGGGTACGATTGGGAAGTTCTGGCGGGCACCTATCTGCGTGAAAAGTGTGACGCGGAAATGCGAGACGCCATCTCCTTCGACAGCGAGGCGGAAATGTTCTGTGCCTATGCGGAGGAGGAAGCCATCCTGATGCAGTTCGTGGCCGGCTTCGCCGCATTCTGCCAAGACACTGCCGCGGTACAGGATCTTCTGTCCCGCACCGAACCCGGCTGAAAACAGGAAAACTGCACCGGAAATCACATCACAAGGAGACTGCCATGACAAAACCTATGCGCTGGATGCTGATGGGCATTGCTCTTCTGATAGTAGGAGTATGGGGCGCGGCACTGAATGAATACGGTAGTTTTTATGGCCTTGTGGCCATCTTTTCCCCCATCGCCGGCATCATCAGCATTATAATCTCTTTTGGGACAACGGAATAATAAGCGGAGGATACTGATATGAAACTGAGCGTATTATCCAATCTGTACGGCGACCGGCCGCTGGCCGATGTGCTCGCCCATTTCCGCGATCTGGGCGTGGAAAAAATCGAGATCGGATGCGGCGGATACCCGGGCAAGGCCCACTGCGATCCCGATGTACTGCTGAATGACGACGGCAAGCTGGAAGAATTCCGCGCGCTTTTCACCGAATACGGTATCGGCATCTGTGCGCTGTCCTGTCACGGCAACGCGGTGCATCCCAACAAGGAAATCGCCGCCGCCTTTGACCGGGATTTTCGCAACTGCGTCCTGCTGGCGGAAAAGTTGGGCGTGGACACCATCGTCACCTTCTCCGGCTGTCCCGGCGATTCCCCCGAGGCCAAATACCCGAACTGGGTAACCTGCCCGTGGCCCGGTGATTTTTTGAAGATTCTGGAGTATCAGTGGAACGAGGTGCTGATCCCCTACTGGAAGGAAGCCGCCGCGTTTGCTGAGGCTCACAACGTCCGCCGGATCGCCTTTGAGATGCATCCAGGCTTCTGCGTATACAATCCGGAGACCTGTCTGAAACTGCGGGATGCGGTCAGTCCCATTCTGGGTGCCAACCTGGATCCGTCCCATCTGCTCTGGCAGGGAATCAAGCCGGCCAACGCCATCCGCTATCTGGGCGATGCCATCTATCACGTTCACGCCAAGGACACCAAGATCGATGAGATCAACACCGCGGTGAACGGCGTGCTGGACACAAAGCATTACAGCGACGAGATCCACCGCGCATGGGTGTTCCGCACCGTAGGCTACGGCCACGGCGAGGAATTCTGGCGGGATTTTGTGGACAATCTCCGTCTGGTGGGATACGATCGGGTACTGTCCATCGAGCACGAGGACAGTCTGATGTCCATTGACGAGGGTCTGGAAAAGGCCGTGCACTTCCTGAAACCCATTCTCATGCGGGATCCCAAACCGGGCACCATGGGCTGGGCATAAAAACACAAAACAAACGCCTCTGCTGTTTCAAAACAGCAGAGGCGTGTTTTATTCTGTCAAAAATGCTCCCGGCGGCGGATTTCTCTGTATTCCCGACGGCGGATCGCTTCCTCGTATTCCCGTTTTTCCTCCTCGGTTTCGGGAATCACCGCCGGCACCGGCGTAGGCTTTCCGTTTTCGTCCAGGGCCACCATCACCAGATAAGCCCGGTTGATCTCCCGACGGGATCCGTCCAGATTCTCCACAAAGGTGCGGACGCAGATCTCCATGGAAGTCCGGCCCGCGTGGGTGATGTATCCCTGCAGAATCACCGTATCATCCACAAAAGCGGGGGCGGTAAAGGTCAAGGTGTCCACCGACGCGGTGGTAACAGCGCGTCCGGAATGACGGCGGGCGACCACGGCAGCCACCACGTCGATCCACTCCATCAACCGCCCGCCGAACAGCCTTTTGTATCCGTTCAGCGTATCGTACATCAAAATCTGCGCCTGCTCCGTGCGGGAGGCAGACACCGGTTTTCCCGGGCGTGCTTCTGTATTCATTTTACTCCTCCCATGCAAACTGCTTCGCTGGATATGCGCACAAAATTGGCGATCCGCCGGTCTTCGATACCACAAAATAGGTATCGCCGATCTCCGCCGTCCGGCACACCGCTTCCCGATCGGCACCGCCCACGGGATCCGCCCGCCACTTTCTCTCGCCGAAGCAAAGGTGGGGCACGGACCGTTTCACCACGGAGTGACGGCTTTTGGACTCAATCACCGTCAATTCCTCCACGGCGGTAAGGGTGGCGGTTGCGATTATGTATTTTCCGTCCCGGACGGATTTTTTATACACCGCATAGCGGATCATCTCAAAAAAGTACCACAAAGAGATGCCCAGTGCCACGTAAAACAGAATTCGTCCCACAATGGATGCAAACACCCAAATGATAAACAAGGCAATCAGGTGCAGCGGTACAAACGTCAGCAAAAACACGGTGCGAATCACCGCAAAACGGGATTTGCGAATGGCCAGCAGATCCCCCGTGACAGTTTCTTTGGTCAGCATTTCTTTCGTCATCGCAATCTCTCCTCAATACAGCGGCAAACCGCCGGTCAATGTATCCGCCACCTCGGCAGGCAAAGGCTCCAGCGCCAGGCAGGTGCGGGTGGGCACGCCATGGAATTCCGTAGCGCCGGCATCGGTAATCACCGCCGCGATGATGCCCATCTCCTCCGCTTTGGCCGCGATAGCCATCAATTCCTCCTCGGAATCCACGTAGACGCAGATTTTTGCCACTCCGCCGCCGAACCACTCCGTCAGGGGAGATTCTTCCCTCCCCTCCATCTGGAGCATCATTCCCGCCGGGGTATCCAGAAGATCGCCCAGCCGGTTCTCTTTATGCATCGCCATCAGCAAGGCCTCGGTGCAGGCATGGCCCGCTTGTGCGGCAATCTTGCCCTTGCGCATTTTCAGATCCCGCCGCATGACGATCATCATTTTTGTATTGTACATGCACGCTTTCCTTTGTTTTCGTGGGATTTTAATTCATTATACCATACTTATAGGAAAAAGAAAACAAAAACCGGGAAACGCAAAAACATTTCCCGGTGAGTTTTACTTATCCGGTTGGCCATTGTGCGTTTCATCGCTCCGGTTTCTCATTCGAATCACCTTTGCCGGGACTCCGCCTACAACAGCATATGGCGGCACATCGTGAGTAACCACAGCGCCGGCGGCGATGATGCTTCCCTCGCCCACATGAACTCCCGGCAGGATAATGACGCGATCGCCGATCCACACATCATCCCCGATAACAACCGGGCGCTCCTCCTCAAATCCTTGGTGCATCATAGGAATATCGGTGTGGTCAAAGGCGTGGTTGCGTGTGATGATCACAACATCCGAGCCCATCATGACATACTTACCGATGGTGCACGTTCCGTTGATTCTGGAATTCAGGCCAATCCCGGAGTAGTCTCCCAGGGATGTACGGGCGGAAAACAGTGCCCCCTTCTCAATATTCACATCTTTTCCGTTTCGTCACTTTTATCAAAAAAGCGTTTTATAACACTTGAGTACATCATTCCACTAAGCACAAGCGAAATCGCACCTGTCGCAGCCACGGTAACAAATCCGCCTGCGACCCAACGGGTGTAATTGTACAGCGGCAACATCGATGCCACCGTCATACCGACAGCGGAAACGATCACCAGCCCGGTCATAACAACCAGAAAATCGGCGATAATCCGCATAGGTTTCTCTTTCAAAACGTGCTTGGCGGAGAACACCATATAGTAGAACGCCTTGAAAACGGAGGACACAAGCGTTCCCAAAGCAATACCCACCAGCGGATTCCAGAACACCAATGCGATGGACAGCACCAGGTTGATAGCCGCCTCGCTGTAGGCACCCAGTTGACTCTCCTTCAGTTTGTTGGCCGCAATGGGCAGATTGAAGCAAGGAAGAATCAGGCAGTTGATGGCCTCCGACAGAAGGATAAGAATGGCAAACACCGGGCGGGAATAATCCACGTCGGTGGTGCCATGGGTATACAGCATCACAAAGGGAACAATCAGCGCCGCAGCGGTACCGAACACAGTCAGAGTAAGGAAGGACAGAATGAACTTATACCGCTTATACGCGTCAAGCAGTTCTTTCTTCTCCCCTTTTGCGATCATATTACCGAAAACCGCTTCCATACCGCCGGTAAACGATGTCACGATGCTCCGGAGGCTGAAGGCGATCATATGGTATACCGAATATACCGCCACCAATTTCAGATCGGCGAACACAGTCAGAACCAGCACATCCGTGTTGTTCTGGACCACATAGGCCATATGCTGTGCGATGCCGGTCGCTTTATTTTGCAAAACGGCCCGCGTTTTCGGTTTACCAATGGAATAGCGGACTTTCACATACAAGGTGAAGATCACCGGCTTCAAAATAAACACCAGGCTGCTGGCCAGCTTCACCCATAGAATATCCGGTCCGAATGTAATGAGCAGCGCAATAGCCGCCACATTCAATACGTTGGACAGAATAGTGACCGCATTCACCACGTACTGTCTTTGATCCGCATTAAGCAGAGTGATGTTGGAAATACCCCACATATACTCTGCGAATTTGCTGACCGCGATGGCCAGCACCAGAAGGAACACATATCCCCGATCAAACACCGTCACATGGGCGATATCGTAATAAAAGATGGCCAAAACCAGCGCATATCCCACAAAAGCGGCGCCGATCACGGAGAAAAAGCGCTTCACCGCGGAATAAATCCGGCCGATCTCCTCCCGGTCGTTGCCGGCGAGAGGTCCGTACAAAGCACCACGCGCCACACGGCCGATTCCCCCCTCAAACAAGGAGATATAGGCCAGAAACTGGGCGATGGATGTGGTTGCGCCGTAGGCTTCCGAGCCGAAATGCTCAATCATAAGCCAGGGAATGATCACCCCGATGGCGGTGGTCACCAGCTGGCTGAGCAGCGTGGACAGCGCATTCACTTTTGCTCTTTGCATACGCTTATCCATGCCGGGCAACCTCATTCAACGCTTGATGCAAATATGCAAGAGACGCCGCCCGAAGTGCGGGAAGGACTTCTTCCGCCTTTGCATAATCGCACGCCGTTCCTCCGTCGCACAAGCCGCCGGATACGATACGATCCCGCAGGCCAAGCATATCCGTAATATGAGAAAGGCGGGTGTTGGTCGTCGAAGACAACTCCACGTAAAAATCCTTGCGGTAAATGGCAGAAAACGCCGTTCCGTGGAAGGAATTGGTAACCACATAGCGGGCGTGTCGGATCAGGTACAGCCATTCCGCCGGGGACGCATCCACAGCATATGCCACCATGGGATCCCGGTTGCGCATGACCTTGATCGCATTTCCGCCCACAACCACGATCTTCATCCCCGTTTTTTCAGAAAGAGCACGGCAGGACGCCCAAAGACTACCGGAAGACCGCACCGTGTAGTACAGAATATACTCTCCTTGCGCCAAAGGATGCGGCTGCTCCAGAGCATTCCACTCCGCCGCCTCCAGAAGCATGGTAGGATCCAGCACCACGGGAGCATCTTTGCCGGTAAGTCGGGAGATCAGGGTCTGGCCGGAAGCCTCACGGACAGAAAGAGCGGCGAACTGCATCAATTCCTTCCGGACAGAGGCCGCATATTCCTCCTCCAGATCTTCTACGCCAAAGCTGGGGGCATAGGCAATCCGCCCGGTGTTCTCTGTGCAGAAATCCAGAAAATAGCTCAGATCCCTGTCGGTGATACCCGGATTCCACACCTGATCGCTGCCACAGATCACCGCATCGTATCGCTTGTCCGCCAGGGACAGCTTTTTCTTATCCGAAAAGGATTTTTCCGGATACAGAGGAACGAAGCGATTCTCAAACTCCCGGAAAGCACGCTCCAGCCGGCGATGCAGCACAGATCTGGCACAAAAACGCATCACCTGCAAGAAATACTTTCCGGAGGATGTAGATCTTGTGTGTTTTCCTGCCTTCATAAAGGCGTTATGATAATGGATTGCTTCTGCACTGTGGCCCAGTTTTTCCACCGCGCGGCACAGAGCATACATCTGCAGAACCGCACCGCAGCTGGTGGAATGGGGAAAGGTCATTACGCCAACTTTCATCACAATCTCCCGATAGAATGTACTCAAAAAACAATAGAATATAGGCAAATTCCTTCGCCTGTATTCTATCATATTTTGGAATAAACAATCTTATTGCTGCCAAGCCTTCCGGCTTGGCAGCAACAAGAACATCTTAATTAGTTTGCCGTGGGATAGTATTTGCCGTCGGTGCCCCAATCGTAGCAGCCGCTGTCAAGCAGTCCGTTCAGATTGGTGGGCCAGTACTTACCGGTCGCCAGCGTACCGTCGGAGGTTACGTAGATGTAGAAGGTGCCGTTCTCGTCGGACATCTTAACGACGCCGGCGCCAGCCTGCTTCACGCCATCCACGTAGTAGTAGTACTCGCCGTCCTTCTCTACGATACCGTTCAACCCGGGTTCAATCTCGGGGAGAACCAGCATACCGTTTTCGTCGAAGGAGTACATACCGGCCTTGTAGTCGGTGATGCCGGCGGCTTCCAGTTTGGATGCGGAGAGCCAGTACTTGGCATCCGTCACAACCTGTCCGTTGGAACGAACGTAGATGTAACCGTCGCCGTGTGCAACGAGACCTGCGCCGATTGCCAGGGAGTTATCCTCGTTGTAGTAGTAGCCATCCACGATGCCCACATTCTTGATAAGTCTTCCGTTCTCATCGAACATGTAGACCGCGCCGTCCACAGGCTTGTTTGCATTGTAGTCACGGGTTGCGTATACCTTGCCGGTAGCTCTTACGTTACCGCCCTTTGCTTCGGAGGTATCGCCGGAGAAGTAGTTGTAGCGCGTCTCGCCGCTCACAGTGTAGGAAACAAATCCAACGTGCCAAGGAATCATGCCGTCTACCGCATATCTCTGCACGTCACCGTCCGTGATGAATCCAGTCCAAGTCTGATCAAACTTACC